>JAUNRO010000512.1:658-1895 GCA_030544185.1 Propionibacteriaceae bacterium
CGGGTGGACCACTCGATGGACGTGGCCAAGCTGGTCCGCAAGGGCCAGGCGCAGGAATCCCAGACCCTGGCGGAGGCGGTGCGCCTGTTCGCGGAGCACCGCGTCCTGGCCGACGGTGACCGCACCGTGATCTTCCGCTGACCGGAGTTGCCCGTGCTGGCTGACATCGCGCTGATCGCGCTCTTCGTCCTGATCGGCGGCGTCTTCGCCGCCGCTGAGATGGCGCTGGTCACGCTGCGCGACTCGCAGATCCGGCACCTGTCCACGCGGGGCAAGCGCGGCAGGGCGATCGAACGGCTCACCAGCAACCCCAACCTCTTCCTGTCCGCGGTTCAGATCGGCGTGACCGTCTCCGGCATGCTCTCGGCGGCGTTCGGCGGCGCCACCATCGGTGCCCGCGTCACACCCGTGCTCGTGGGATGGGGCATCCCCGAATCCGTCGCCGGGCCCCTCGCACTGGTCCTCACCACCGTCGTGATCGCGTACTTCTCCATCGTGGTGGGGGAGCTGACCGCCAAGCGCCTCGCCATGCAGCGCTCGGAGGCGTTCTCGCTGGGTCTGGCGCCGCTGGTCTCCGGCATCGCCACCCTCGCCCGCCCGCTGATCTGGCTGCTCGACGTCAGCACCAACTTCCTGGTGCGGCTGCTCGGCGGCGATCCGTCACTGGCCAAGGATGCGGTCACGGACGAGGAACTGAGGGCCATGGTCTCCAGCTCCACCTCCCTCGGGGTGGAGGAACGCACCATCGTCGACGAGCTCTTCGATGCGGGCGAGCGGAGCCTCCGTGAGGTGATGGTCCCCCGCACCGAGGTCGATTTCCTGCCTGCCGATATGCCGATCTCCCTGGCGTCCCGGGAGGTGCGGGGCGCGCCGCACTCGCGGTACCCGGTCACGGATGGCTCGTCGGACCGGGTCGCCGGGTTCCTGCACGTGCGCGATCTCATGGATGGGGAGGGGGCGGCGCGCGCCGGTGAGGTGCGCACGCTCGTGCGGGAGGTGCTGTTCCTGCCCGAGACCGTGAAGATCCTCACGGCCATGACGGAGATGCGCAACCGTGGCGCCCACCTCGCCGTCGTGCGTGACGAGTACGGCGGGACCGCCGGCCTCGTCACGTTGGAGGATCTCTTCGAGGAACTCATCGGTGACATCTCCGTAGAGTAGGAGGTGCACGCTGAGGAGGAACGCCGCGTAGTCGACGAGGTCGTCGGGCTGACCTGCATCGAGGAGTTCGCCGATG
>JAUNRO010000513.1 GCA_030544185.1 Propionibacteriaceae bacterium
GGGGAACTCGGCGCGGACCCGGCCGATGACGTCACGCCAGAAGTCGGCGGGCACCGCGTAGGCCACGTCCAGACGCCAACCGGCCGCTCCTCGGCGCAGCCAGTGGGTCATGATGTCGGCCACCATGGCGCGCACCTCGGGGTGGTCGTGGTTCAACTCGACCAGATCGCCGTGGCCTTCCCACCCCTTCGGCCGGTCGCCGTCCCAGCGGATCATGTCGGGGCGCGATTCGACCAGGTGGTGCGTGGCGGCCACATGGTTGAACACGCCGTCGAGGACGATGTGCATGCCGCGGGCGGAGGTCTCCTCCACCAGGTGCGCGAAATCGGCGTCGTCGCCCAGCCGGGGATCGATCCGGTAGTGATCGGTGGTGTCGTAGCCGTGGGACACAGAGGCGAAGATCGGGTTCAGCAGCAGCCCGTTGCAGCCGAGTTCGACGGCGTGGTCGAGCCAGTTGACGAGGCGCCCCAGGCGGTGGGCCGGTTCGGCCTGTTCGCGGATCGGGGCGCCGACGGCGCCCAACGGGTAGACCTGCCACCAGATTGCGTGCTCGAGCATCAGACTCCTTCGGGTTGCGTCACAACCCAGCCACACTAGCGCGGCGTCAGCCCGGTGGATCCGGGCTCAGCTGGGCTTGACCTTGCGGGCGCGGGCGAAGCAGAAGATGCCGTAGGTGATCAGGCCGATGCCGATGGCGATGAGGATGGGCTGGCCGTAGGGCAGGTCGATGAACGACTTCAGTGCGCTGTCGAGGCCACCTGCCTGTTCGCCGTCGCTCGTCCACACCGCCACCGCGAACAGCACGCCGACGGCGGTGACCGCCAAACCCTTGGCCACGTAACCCGTGACGCCGAGGGCGGTGAACCACTTGCGCGACCGGGCGCCCACCTTGGCGTCCTTGAGGAAGGTGCGGCGAATGCCCTTCACGATCATGTAGATCCCGACGGCGAGGATGCCCAGCGCGACGATGGCCATGAGGATGGTGCCCCACGTCGACGACAGCAGCGTGGCGCTCAACGACTTGGTGGTCTCCTCGCCGTCGGACGTACCGCCGGTGGCGTAGGTGAGCGCGATGAAGGCAACCGCGAAGTAGGCCACCATGCGGCCGAATCCGCGCACCGCGTCCTTGATGTCGCGCCTGACGTGGCCGATCGCCTCTGCCAGTTGGTAGATGCCGAGGCCCACCAGCGAGAGGCCGACGAACCACAGCGCGACCGATCCGAGCGGCGTGGAATCCAGGGCGCGCATGGCGCCGCTCTGGTCTGCGCTGCCGCCAGCACCGCGGCCGACGCCCACGGCGATCAAACCGATGATGATGTGCACCACTCCATTGGCCACGTGTCCGGCGGCGGCGAACCAGCCGGCAACCGGGTGATCTTCCACGTTCTGGGCGGTGTCTTCGACCTTGTCAATGGCATTCGGCATGGCAGAAGGCTACTTGAGCAGCCGCGACATTCGGCGGTCCGCGAGAGGTTTGCCCCCGGTCTGGCAGCCCGGGCAGTACTGGAGGGACGAATCGGCGAACGACACCTCGGCGATCGTGTCGCCACACACCACACAGGGCTCACCGGTTCGGCCGTGGACGCGCATGCCTGCACGCTTGGCATCCTTCAGCTCGGCCGGTTCCTTGCCGGCGGCCGACGCCAACGCCTCCCCCAGTACCTGCCGGATGTGGGTGAAGAGGTGATCGACGGCGTCGTCGTCGAGCGAGTTGGCCGGCTTGAAAGGGCTCAGCTTCGCGGCGTGGAGGATCTCGTCGGAGTAGGCGTTGCCGATGCCGGCGAGGATCTTCTGATCGCGCAACACGCCCTTGAGCTGGGCCCGCCCCGCCGTCGTGAGGATGGCGAGGAGATCCGCAGCGGTGAAATCCGCCGCCAGCGGATCCGGCCCGAGGG
>JAUNRO010000514.1 GCA_030544185.1 Propionibacteriaceae bacterium
GTGACCACCGTCGTGACGACTCCCGCCGCGAGCGCCCCACCGGCCCAGAGCCGACGGCGGGCCGGAAGGTTTGTCCACCACTGCCGCCCTCGTGTCCACAGGCCTGTGGATGAATCTGTGGGAAGCGGATGGGCGCGGCGCAGCCCCGCGAGGATGAGGGTCAGCCCCAGCCCAGCGACGCATCCGGCCGCCGCCGCCACCATCACGCCCACAGCGACACCCCGTCGAACTCGGCCAGCTCAGCCGCCATGGCCGCCTCCGGCTGGAACAGCTCCGCCTGATTCCCGACGGCGGCGCGGTACACCAGGTGCGTTGCCGGCCGGCCTCCCTCGAGCGAACCCGTGAGTTGGCGCACCTCTGAGACGAACCGCCGGCGGGTGCCTCCCCGCCAGGCGTCATCGGTCAGTTGCACGTGGACGAGGAAGTCGATGTGGTGGGCGATCTGATGCATCGCGTCCTCGATGCTCAGCACCCGGCCCTGGGCCACCCGGGCGGCGAGCCTGTCGATGGTGGAACTCGCCGAATGCGAATGCGTCGTGCTCAATGTGCCCGCGCCGGATTGCATGGCTTCGAACATCGCGCCGGCCTCCGCGCCGCGCACCTCTCCCACAACCAGACGGGTGAGGTTCTGGCGCAGCGCCTCAGGAATGAGATCTGCGACGGTGTAGTCGCCCACGCCGATGCCGCCGGAGCTCTCGCCCATCCCCATCCTGGCCTGCAGCGCCACCATGTTGCGTCTGCTCTCCAGCAGGTGGGTCAACAGCTCGTAATCGGTCTCCAGGGTGCCGAAGCGTTCATGGGGGTGGATCGCGGCGATCAACGCTCTCAGCAGCGTGGTCTTGCCTGCGCCCTGATCCCCGGAGATGATCAACGACTTGCGCGCCAGCACCGCCGATTGCAGCAGCCGCGCCACGTGGGGCGGCAGCATCCCGGTCTCGGCCAGATCCGCCAGCGTCACGTCGGTGAGCCGGTGCTGCCGGATCACGATGCTCGGGCGGTACGACAACCCGAAGCCGATGGCGTGTAACCGGAACCGGTTGCCGAGGGCGAGGGTCATCGTCGGATGGAGATCGTCGAACGGGCGCGGCGGGGAGGCGGTTTCACCGAGGAAGCGGATGGCGTCGATCAGTTCCTCATCCGAATCCGCAACGCGCGGGTGTGCAACGCGCCTGCCGTCGCCGTACTGGATCATCACCGAATCCGCGCCGTGGATCTCGATGTTCTCCGCCTCCGGGATCTCGAAGAGCGGCTGCAGCCGGCCGTAGCCGAAGATCGCGCTCTCGACGGCATCTGCGTAGCGGGTCTCGAGTTCCATCGGCCACAGCGCCTCGCCGGAGTCGCCCAGGGCCTGAGCGTGCGTGTGGACCACGCGGCGGATGATGGAGCGGCCCTGCACCCGCCTGTCCGACTCCGGCATGGGCTGCCCACGCGTGGCCAACCAATCCGCCGCAGCCTCGGTGATCGCCTCGGCGGCCTCCCGGCGCAACGTCACCACCAGGTGCCAGTCCACCTCCGACGGCGGGACGGGCAGACGTGGCGGCGTGTCGGGGGAGAAGGCGGCCCGGGCGGGGCGCTGCGGGAAGGCAGGCATTCCGGCGACGCCGAGCCTGCCCAGCGCCCCGGAGAGCGGGGGTAGTTCGTGCACGCTCACCGGACCCCTCCCGTCACGAGGCGGGACGCCGCACGCGCCCGGATGAGGCGCTCCGACAGCGACTTCGATTCGGCCCGCAGTTGCCCCATGACGGACCCGCCGAAGAAGCGGCGGGGCTCGCGTTCACCGTCGCTGAGCACCTCGGCGGCCCTCGGATCCCATGGCACCTGCGCCCACACCGGCAACCCGAACTGCGCCGAGATCTCAGCAGCCGAGTAGGGGCGTTCGGCCGCGACCACC
>JAUNRO010000515.1 GCA_030544185.1 Propionibacteriaceae bacterium
GCCGCGGCCCGGGCCGTGGCGGGTCCCTGTTCGGGCCCGGCCGTCGGTGACGCCGGGACCGACGGCGCCGGCGGCAGGGGAGCGGGCGAATCTGTGGCCGCACCGCCTGCCACCGCCTCGGGCGCGACGTCCTCGGGCAGGGGAGCGTCCAGATCCAGGATCGAGGGCTCGGGCGGCCGCGGCATGGTCCCGGTGGTGTAGTCGTAACCGCACGCCTCACAGAACAGCGCCCCCGGCGCGTTCATCACCGAACAGTTCGGGCAGACGACACCCATCGGCTTCTTGGGCGCCGAATCGGCTCCGCCGGAGGCCGGCGGGGACGACGCCGCGGGTGCTGAGGACCCACCCGGGGACCCGATCGGGGACCCGCAGGTGTCGCAGTAGTCGGTTGAGTCACTGGTGTGCCCGTTGGGGCAAACGGCCGGTGCCATGGGAGCCTCGGATCCTGGTGGTCTCGATCGAGGCGTCAGCCTCGGATCCTGGTGGTCTTCGTGGAGGCGGTGTCGAGGGCCATCTCGTCGGCCTTGTCGACCGCCTTCTTCAGCTTGACCGTACCGGTTTCGACGTCCTGGACGTCCACGACCTTCCGCAGCTTGGAGGTCGCCTCGTCGTTGCCGGTCTCGGCGGCGAGTTTGACCGCACGGCCGAGCTTCGTGGTCGCGGTCGCGTCGTCACCGGCGGCCTTGGCCGCCAGGCCCTGCTGGATCGCCTCCGCCAGCTCGGTCTGGCCCGTGTAGTGGGCGACCGCGGGGTTGATCCTGGTCGTCAGCGTGTCGTCGGAGGACCACTTCGCCTTCACCAGGCCCTGGGTCACCACCTGATCGCGGACCGCGAGTTGCACCCTGGCGGCCAGCTGCTCCTGGCCGACCGCCTTGGCGGCCAGCCGGATCGCGACGTGATAGTCGCGGGACTCATCGCCCCAGGCGCCCGTCGGATAACCGCGGGTGAGCGGGTTGACCTGGCGGGCCCGATTGGTCAGGTCCTCGACGGTGGGGGAGACCTGGCGCACGAACATCACCTGGGCGCCCTGGGGGGCCCAGACCCGCAGCTCGGCCTCGGCCACGCCGCGACCCATCGACTTCTGCATCAGCTCCGCGAACACCGCGCCCATCTGGGTCGGGTGGGGAATGATATCGACGGTTCCGAGCAAGGCCTGCGCCACGCGGCGCACCTCCGAGACCTTCCAGTCCACGCCGATGCCGCGGCAGTCGCACTGGAACTCCCCGATCGACGCCTGGATGGCGGCATCCAGCTGCTGCGGGGTCTCGTTGTGGTTCTCCCCGTCGGTGAGCAGGATCGCATGGCGCTGGGTGAGGCCCGGGATCGAGTTGAACAGGGCACGGGTGAGGTTCAGCCAGGAGCCGATCGCGGTGCCGCCGTCGGAGTGGAAATAGCGGATCGCCTGGGCGGCCTGGAAGCGCGTCGAGGAGTCCATGCGCACCATGCCCTGGCCGCCGCGGGTGACGGGATAGGCAAGGTATGCCTGGTGGTTGCCCGCGACGACCGCGAACCAGGTCCCGTCCACGATGTGGTCGAGTGCGACGATCGCCGCGTTCTTCGCGGCCTCCATGTTCGTCTCGCCCATCGAGCCCGACGTGTCCACGATGATGATCTCGCCGGCGTCGCCGCCGCTCTGCCCCGCCGTGCCGGCGCCGGCACAGGTGACGGTCACGATCGCGTTGACGTCGGTGCCGCCATCGGGGAGGAACTCGTTCTGATAAACGGCGGAGGTGAAATCTGCCATGGTCTTCGTCTTCTCCCTGCGTCAGTCGTCGATGCGGTCTGCCGGCGACCCGTCGGCCGGCGTCGGTTCTGGTCCGGGGCCCGGGGTCTCGGGGGCCTCCTCGGGGCGTACGGGGACAGTATGCCCC
>JAUNRO010000516.1 GCA_030544185.1 Propionibacteriaceae bacterium
GTTACGCCGACACGCGCCGCTTGTGCGGCGCGGCGGGGAAACATCACCCGTGGGGAGTCTGATCGGGTGATGGCCGTCGCGCACCGTCACCGCCCGAGGAAGGCTGCGGCGGGCAGCCGCCGGCCGGTGCGCGGGAGATATGCGGAAATGCGACGGAGTGGCTCAGATCACGTCCCGGTGACGCCTGTTTAGTATGTAAGTCGGACTGTCTTTCCCGGGTGGTCGAAGATGCATTCCGAGGGCTCATCCAGTCGTGGTGACATTTTAGACCGGATGGGTGACGTGCGGTCGCCGTCTGGTGGCAGGTAGCCGAGTGCGGCACTCATCCGGTGGCGTCCGGACGGGTGCGGCCGCACGCTCCGCGAACCGTCAGACCTTTCCCCGGTGAACCCGAACGGCATTTACGCCGATCTTCCGATGAGATCCCGCACGGGCGGGAATCGGAAATCAGGAGTGAGTACGTGAGCCGTCGTCGTGCGTCGCAGTCCGTGGCCCAGCGCAAACGGATCCAGGCATCGAAGAGCACCCATCTGGCCAGACTCGGCGGACTGACGGTTGCGGGCATCGCGCTGGCCGGCGTCGTGCAGCCCGTTGGTGTCGCCCATGCCGCGCCGGTGGATGCCATCACCAACGTGTGGGTCGAGGCGACCACCGTCGGATACTGGGACAAGCTCGAGGTCCGGCTGAACTGGCGCGTGCCGAACAGCGCCCAGCCCGGTGACACCTTCGACATCGCGTTGCCGCAGCGGCTGGTCGGTGACACCGAGCAACCGGTGCTGCTCGTCGACCCCGCGCTGATCTTCCCTCTTCTGGACACCAGCGTCGAGGGCCCACCCGAGGATGCGCCGGTCGTCGCCACCGCGCGGATCGTCGACGTGGACGGTGTCCAGGTGGTCCGCTTCACGTTGACCGACTACGCGGCCAGCCACTGGGGCATCAACGGCGAGGCTCACTTCGAGACCTCCTGGAACACCGCCATCGTCCCCCCGGGCGGTGATCCGCAGACCTTCACCTTCACGACGAACACTCCCCAGACGGTCACCGACACCGTCTCGATCCTTCCGCTGGACGTGAACAAGAACCCGGGCAAGTGGCAGTCCTGGGTTCCCGACGCGCCCGCCCCCGACCGGCATCTGCAGTGGGGCCTGATGGGCGGGGAGGTGCTGCCGGCCTACCTCGACGGGAGTCTGGGCACCACCACCGCCACCTTCGTCGACACCCCCGGCGCCGGCCAGGAGATCGTCTGCGACTCGATCCAACTCGTCTACCTCACCTACCGCGACGACGGGCTCACCGATTGGTACCAGGACCGCCCCTTGGCACCAGGTGAAATCACCTGTGGCCCGGGTGGTTTCACGGCCAAGGTGGCGCTCGACCCGGCCATGGAAGGCAAGGGAGTTCAGCTCTACGGATGGTCGAAGGTCACCGACTACTCCCTCGCCTCGTACAGCAACACCGGTTCCGTCACTCTCGGGCCCGCCGCCACAGGCAACATGACCGGCACGGCCCGACGCTCCAGCGCCGGCGGCAGTGGCTCCGGCACCAACAACGCCGTCACCGTCGGCGACCTGGTCTGGCTGGACGGCAACCACGACGGAATCCAGTCCGCCGGCGAGAACGGCATCCAGGGCGTCGTGCTGACCATCGCGGGCCCGGACGGGGTCCTGCTGACCGACGCCACCGGCAACCCGCTGACCACCACCACGGACGCCAATGGCACCTATCAGTTCACCGGTCTGCCCACGCTGGCGTCCGGACAGGGCTACGAGGTGCGCATCGACACCGCGGCCGCCGGCACCCAGACGGCGCTCGCCGGTCTGCTGCCCACCCGTACCGGAGCAGGCACCCCCGGCACCGACTCCTCGACCG
>JAUNRO010000517.1 GCA_030544185.1 Propionibacteriaceae bacterium
CTCGTGGGCACATGTTCGTGGTCGAAGGTGACCACGTCACAGCCCTCGGCGAACCCCCGCACGGTGTCCGGGTCGGTGTAGTCGCCCACGACCACGTCATGGCACACCTGGGCGGCGCTGACGTCCGGGCCCTCCGCCAGGAGCCGCACGGTGATGCCGAGGCGCACGGACGCGGCGTACATCATCCGGGCCAGCTGGCCACCACCGATGATGCCGACGACAAAGGATCGGGGCTCAGACACCCGCACAGTCTGACAGATCGGAGCGGGCCCGCCGCGGCTCCGGACGGCCCACGGCTGATGCCGGACACCGGCGCTAGGGTGAGCCCGACCCCTGGAGGAGATCACCTGATGAACCGCATCGACACCAGCGCGGTGCTCTGGCGCGAGGGCACCGGCGACGAGCTCGTCATCGCCATGCACGGCTTCGGCGCCGACGAGAAGGACCTGTTCGGGGTGGCGCAATATCTGCCGAAGGAGCTCACCGTCGCCGCCATCCGCGGCCCGCACGACAGCCCGTTCGGGGGCTATGCCTGGTTCGAGTTCAACCCGGGCGTGGACAGCACCGATCACACGATGATCAACGCTTCGGCGCACTCGGTGCTGGGCTGGCTGGATTCGCTGGAGCGCGATTACGCGCGGGTGCACGCGTTCGGCTTCTCCCAGGGCGGCGCGCTCGCGGTCCTATTGGCCCGGCTGGAGCCGGCGCGCGTCGCCTCGATCTGTCACCTGTCGAGCTTCGTGCACAACGGCGACCTCCCGCGGGATCCGGAGCTGGCCGAGCGCCAGCTGCCGCTGTTCCACGGCATCGGTCATGACGACACCGTGATCGCGGTGGACAAGGCCACGCGCAGCCTGCCCTGGCTGGACGAGCATTTCGATGTGGAGCGGCACTACTACGAGCGCGGGCACTCCATCGCCGTGGCGGAGCTCAACGACGTCGCCGCATTTCTCTCCCGGGTGTGAGCGATCACATCAGCCGGAAGATCACCCAGCGCTGGATGATGAAGTTGCAGATCGTCGCTGCACCCTGGGCGATGACGAAGGCGATGAGCTGGGCCGTCGGATAGTCGACATGGTCCATCAGCCACGGCCGGGTCAGGGCATAGAGCCCGACCTGCAGCGCGAACGTCGACAGATAGGACGCCCACACGGCCACCAGCCGCTTGGTGGAGGGCCCGGCCTTGAACGTCCAGCGCCGGTTGATGGCATAGGCCGTCGAGGTGCCGAGCACGAACGAGATCGCCTTCGCGAGATTGTCTCCCAGGCCAAGCAGGTGGGTCATGATCAGCAGGGAGCCGAAGTCGACGATCGCGGACAGCCCACCGGTCACCGTGAACCGGAACAGCTGGGTGAACAGCCCGGGGGCCTGGCCCGCCGGGGCCTGTTCGACAGGGATCGTCACCGGGTCAGCCTAAACGACCGGTTGGCCGGGTCCCGGTTGCTCGTTGCCGAGGACGGCACCCCCGGGCGCCGACGATCACTGCGCCCGCGGTGCCGGTCCGCTGAGCGGTCGCAGGTGGATGACGTCGCCCGCGGTGAAGACCCGCTCCCCCGACGCCGTGGCCAGCCGCAGACCGCCGCTCGCATCGACGCCGACGGCAGTGCCCACCACCTGACCGGTGGCAAGCTGGACCCGCACCTCGCGGCCGATGGTGATGCAGCGCTCGGCATAGTCGGCGGCGAGATCGCCCGGGGCGTCGCGCCACAGGGCGTACGCCCCGGCGAGCCCTCGCAGGACCTCGACCATGAGCGCGGTCTTGTCCACCAGCGATCCCTCGAGCAATAGCGAGGTGGCGCTCGGGATGGGCAGCTCGTTGCGGTCCATCGAGACGTTGATGCCGAAGCCGAGAA
>JAUNRO010000518.1 GCA_030544185.1 Propionibacteriaceae bacterium
GCGCCGTGGGGGGTGGGCGCGCGCCCACAGCGGCAGCGCGAGCAGGAGCCCGATGAGCACGCCGACGAGCGGGTGGAAGATGGCGGACCGGGTCAGATCCTCCTCCCGGAAGTCGCGCACCTGCGGTGTCGGCAGCCGGGTCAGGAACTGGACGGCGAGGATGAAGCGGCGTCCCATCATGGTTGGACGATCTCCAGGAGCTCTCCCCAGAGGCCCTCGGCCCCGTGCTGCAGGGAGAGCCGCAGCCTGGTGCCGTAGTCGATCCGGATCGCCCACGACGACGGGATCGGGAGCCCGCAGGCGAGTGACAGCGCCATCCGCATGGTGGCGGCATGGCTGACGATGAGAACCGGGCTGAGTTCTGAGAAGACGTCCTCCAGTCCCCCGCGGACCCGCTCGCGGAACGTGTCCCAGCCTTCCCCACCCGGCGGCCCGTGGAGTCCCGGGTCCTCGTGGAAGGCAGCCAGAGCGTCAGGGTCGACATCGGCACTCGGCAGACCGTCCCAGGCTCCGAAATCCAGCTCAGCCCACCGCGGGTCGACCTCGACGGGGACAGCACTGCTCTGTGACAAGGCTGCTGCGGTCGATAACGCCCGGGTGAGTGGGGAGGTAACGATATGGCTCCAGCGAAGGCCCACGTGGCGGCTAAGCACCGGGGCAAGCGCGCCAGGCAGGAGAGGAGGGTCGCTCCGTCCGTCGAGATGACCGCGACGGCCGGTGTCCGCGTGACGGATCAGATCGACGATCACCCGTCAGCCTTGGTCGCCACTGCCGCCTCGGCGAAGGTCGACATCCCGCTGTGGAGTGCGCACGCGAGCCGCAGCAACGGCAGAGCCAGGGCGGCACCGGATGCCTCTCCGAGGCGCATCCCGAGATCGAGGACAGGAGCCGCTCCCAACTCGTCGAGGACAGCCTGGTGGCCCTGCTCCGCAGAACAGTGGGAGAAGATCAGCCACGGTCGCACGTCGGGGTTGAGCCGCACAGCCGCCAATGCTGCAGCCGTGACGACGAAGCCGTCGACCAGCACCGGGACGCCGTTCTGGGCCGCTGCCACAATCGCTCCGGCCAAGGCGGCGATCTCGAGACCACCGACTCGCCGCAGAGCCTCTTGAGCGGGCTCGGCTGCAGCGTCGATCCCCTCCCGGTGCAGTGCCAGGGCGCGCTCGACGACGACGCGCTTGCGTTCAACTCCCTCAGCGTCCAGTCCGGTGCCCGCTCCGACGAGCCGCTCGCCGGGCAGCTCGGTCAGTGCACCGATGACAGCGCTGGCGGCAGCCGTGTTGCCGATTCCCATGTCCCCGAGGAGCAGCGCATCAGCGCCGACCGCGACGTCGGTGACGGCGCGCCGACCTGCGGCGAGTGCATGTGACACGTCGCCCTCCGACATGGCTGCCTCGATGGAGAAGTCGGCCGTGCCTCGGCGGGTGCGGTCTGCTTTCGTGCCGGGCAGCTGCTCGGCCGCCATCGTGCCGACATCTCGCACGTGGAGGTCCAGACCGAGCTCGCGGGCGAGGACCGAGATCGCTGCCCCACCCGCCGCGAAGTTGCTCAGCATCTGCACGGTGACCTCCGAGGGGAAGGCCGACACCCCCTGGGCCGTGACGCCGTGGTCCGCGGCGAAGAGCACAACCGGGACCTGTGCCGCCCGGGGACGGGCGGTGCCCTGAAGCCCGGCAAGAGTGATTGCGAGCTCCTCAATGCGACCGAGCGAGCCGGGTGGCTTGGTCAGCTGCTGCTGACGGCTGCGCGCCTCGTCGGCGTGAGGCTCTGAGACCGGTTGGCACGGCTGAGCCCACCACTGCGGTGTCATGGACGGTCCTTTCGAGGCAGGGGCGGAGTCAACGTCGGCGGG
>JAUNRO010000519.1:0-266 GCA_030544185.1 Propionibacteriaceae bacterium
CGGATCTCCTGGCGGATCGACCCGGCACGGGTCTACGTCACCGGCATCTCGGCCGGCGGTGGGATGGCGATGGTGCTGGCAGCGACCTTCCCCGAGCTGTTCGCCGCCGTCGGGGTGCACTCGGCGCCGCCGTACCGAGCAGCGACCCGTCCCGGGAAGGCGGTGGCCGCCATGCAGGGTCGCGTCCTGCCGCCCCCGCCCCCGTCGACCAGCGACGTCTCGATGCCGCCGCTCATCGTCTTCCAGGGAACCGCCGACCTGACGGT
>JAUNRO010000519.1:276-1851 GCA_030544185.1 Propionibacteriaceae bacterium
GGTGAACGCGTCCCGGCTGGCCGAGCAGTGGTTGCACTGGTACGACGACCCCGCACCGCTCGGGACGGCGCGCTCGCGGCACCAACTGCCCGCGCGTCCCTTCTCCGGCCGCGGAACCCGGGGCTACTCGGTCTCGCACTGGTCCGCGGGTCGTCGGCGGGTGCTGGAGGTGTGGGAGGTCGACGGGCTCGGTCACGCGTGGTCGGGCGGCTCGGCCGAGCACGCGTACTGCGACCCGCGGGGGCCGCGGGCCAGCACCCAGTTGTGGCGTTTCTTCTCGCGGCATGTGAACAGCGCAGCGTTGTGACCGTCGGCGCGCTTGGGCCCCGTGTTGGAGCTGTGGCCCGGTAACGCGGTGGTCCGGCGGGGTGGTGGGTCCTGTGGGTGGTGAGAGCTCGGTGGTGCTCTCGCGGTTTCACGTGAAACCGGCTGGGCGGATCCCGAGGTTGACCGTCAGGATCGCAGGATCTTGTCCATCGCCTTGCCCTTGGCGAGTTCGTCGATCAGCTTGTCGAGGTAGCGGATCCGGCGCATCAGCGGGTCCTCCACCTCCTGCACCTTGACCCCGCAGACGGACCCTGTGATGAGCTGGGCGTTGGGGTTGAGCGTGGCGGCGTCGAAGAAGCCCTGGAAGGTGGTCCCGTCGGCCAGGTGCTTCTCAAGGGTGGGCTGGTCGAAGCCCGTGAGCCAGCAGATGATCCGGTCGGCCTCCGCCTTGGTACGGCCCTTCTTCTCGGCCTTGGTGAGGTAGTGCGGGTAGACCGAGGCGAGGCTCGTCGTGAAGATCCGGTGCATTCTGTCTCCATCGGGTGGTGGCCCCTGTTCAGGTGCCCGGCTGGTCGGCTGCCCGCTGCTCACGTTCCCGCCTCGGCCACGGCGGTGAGCCGCTCGGCCTCCACGGCCATCAGCTCCCTGCCCTTGCGGGTGCCGAGCCGCCGGGCCAGCGGCGCCAGCGGTCCGGCCCACTCGAAGGCCAGGTCGAGTTGCGACCCGGTGGCGACGGCAGCGACGGAGTGCGTGGCGGTGCTCGTCAGGCCCGGGGATTTCGCGACCCAGACGAAGCGCTCGCCAGGCACGACCTCGGTCACCTCGTAGGTGGCCTTGGGGAGCCCCGGCTGCTCGAGTTCGTACCTGTTCCCGACGGTGAGGTCAGCCGGTCCATTCACCCGGGTCACGGAGCTGACGGTGGGGATGCGGTCGGCCCAGCGCTCGACCTCGGTGATCACCGACCACAGCCTGCCGGGGGAGGCGCTGCTCTCCCGCGAGATCGACACCATGCGCTGCTCCGTCCCGTGCTCGACGCGCCAGTCGTCGCGTGGCGACAATCCTGGCACTCGGCCGGGGCGTCGGGCAGGGTTTCGCGGTTGCCGACGGGGCTGCTCAGTCGACGGGCCGGTCGTCCTGGCTTCCTCACGGTGTTCGGCCGGGACGTTCCTCACCAGTGGTGATGAAGGCCCTTCTTGCTGGTCAGAGCCGGGGCGTGACCGTCTGTTCGGCCAGGCACTCGCCGAGCACCCGGGCGGCACGGGGGAAGGCGCCGGGGTTCGGGCCGGAGTCGTTCAACCGCAGGAACCG
>JAUNRO010000520.1 GCA_030544185.1 Propionibacteriaceae bacterium
GGGTTGAGCAGGCCGCGGAGCGGCCGTGGCGCAGCCTGTGGCACGATCGGGCCATGAGTCTTCGCGTTTCGATCTTGACCCGGGAGTATCCCCCGACCATTTACGGCGGGGCCGGCGTGCACGTCGCCCAGCTCGTCCCGCAGTTGCGCAAGCTGATCGAGGTGGACGTGCAATGCATGGGTGAGCCTCGGGAGGGAGCCACCGCCCACGCCGAGGACTTTCCGCCGGGCGCCAATGCCGCGCTGCGAGTTTTCGGCGCCGACCTGTCGATGGCCGCGGCCGTGCCGGAGGTCGACCTGGTGCATTCGCACACCTGGTACGCCAACCTGGCCGGGCATTTGACCGGCCTGTACCAACAGATTCCGCACGTGGTGTCCAGCCACAGCCTGGAGCCGCACCGGCCGTGGAAGGCCGAACAGTTGGGCGGCGGCTACCACCTGTCGTCGTGGGCCGAACGGATGAGCTTCCATGCCGCCTCTGCGGTGATCGCGGTCAGTGCCGGAATGCGCGATGCGGTCTTGGAGTCCTATCCGGAGCTGGATCCGGCCAAGGTGCATGTGGTGCGCAATGGCATCGACACCGAGGAGTTCCACCCGGTCACCGACACCGACGTGGTCGAACGACTCGGCGTCGACCTGAATCGTCCGATCGTGGCCTTCGTCGGCCGGATCACCCGACAGAAGGGGCTCGTGCACCTGGTGCGGGCCGCCGAACAGTTCAGCGAGGACACGCAGGTGTTGTTGCTGGCCGGTGCGCCCGATACGCCCGAGATCGCCGAGGAGTTCAACCAGGCTTTCGCCCACCTGCAGCAAGTGCGCGGCGGCGGGGTGATCTGGGTGCAAGAGATGCTGCCCCGGCACGAGGTGCGTCAGGTATTGAGCCATGCGACCGTCTTCGCCTGCCCGTCGATCTACGAACCTTTGGGCATCGTGAACCTGGAGGCGATGGCCTGTGAGACCGCGGTGGTGGCCAGCGCGGTCGGTGGCATCCCCGAGGTGGTGGTGGACGGCGAGACCGGTTTGCTGGTGCCCTACGATCCGCAGCGCGCCGACGACGCCGACTTCATCGCCGGTTTCGAGGCCGAGTTCGCTGCCAAGGTGAACGAGTTGACCGCTGATCCCCAACGGGCTCGGGAGATGGGACTGGCCGGCCGTCAGCGCTGTATCGACGAGTTCTCCTGGGCCAAGATCGCCGAGCAGACCGTCGAGGTCTATCGCACGGCGATCGAGCGCTTCCGCGCCGGCTGAGCGCCCCGGAACGATAGCGTCCCGGACGTGCGAGAGGGTCTGCCCATCGGGGCAGACCCTCCGTACTTCGGTTCGGGTAATCAGTTCACAACGGCCTGCAGGGCTTCGGCCAACTCACCGGCCTCGGTGGCATTCAGTTCCACGACCAGACGGCCCCCACCTTCCAGCGGTACGCGCATGACGATGCCGCGGCCCTCCTTGGTGACCTCCATCGGTCCATCACCGGTTCGAGGCTTCATTGCTGCCATCGCGCAACCTCCCACTTTCATTTTCGACGTGTCGAATCCCCATTATTCCGCATCTTCGGTTTGCGTGCCCATCGGGGAGTCGTTCGGGGTCAGCGGACGTTCGGCGCGCAGCCGATCCAACTCCAGATCGCGGACGTGGATTTCGTGGGCCAGCCGATCCAGCAGGTCATCCACCTGGTCGACGGCGTAGCCCCGCGGCGTGATGCCGAAGCGTACGCCGGCCAGATCGGTTCCGGTCAGTGGCGTCGGTGGCAAGGAGTCGCGGTACACGTCCGGTTCGACATGTTCGGGGATCCCCCCGAACCGTCCGGTCGCCGCCACCGCAGCGATGCCGAGGATCAGCACCGCAACC
>JAUNRO010000521.1 GCA_030544185.1 Propionibacteriaceae bacterium
GGCCTGTCGCTGCTCGGCTTCTTCGCGACGGGGGCCGTGTCGTTCCTGCTGATCGTGGCCGGGCTCATCGGCCTTCGCACCAAGGCACTCACCAAGGCTCTGGGCTACATGGCGCTCAGCAGCGGGGCCGGCGGCCTCCTGCTGCAGCTGATGCTCACCTCGTACGAGTGGCGCATGTTCAGCCCCCTGTGGGGCCTCATCGCGCTCGGGTGTGGCATCGCGTTCCTGGTCTACTCCCTCAAGGATCGCTGAGCGTTCACGCCGGAACCGTGGATTCCTCCACGTCACCCAGCTCCAGCGGCTCGCCGTCGTGGTGGGCAAGCCCCGCCAGCCCGTCCGGCCAGACGTTGGGCGGGAGGTTGTCCAGGCTGTGCCAGGCCGTCTCCACCCGGCGCCTACGCTCCGAGGGGCTGAGCGCCATCGGCACCGGCTCGAACCGCTCCACGACGAGGCGGAAGTAGGTCTCGTGCTGGATGAGCACTCGGTCCGAGTAGCCGTGCGTGACCGTGCGCGTGGCGATGGGGCCATCGAGTGCCGCCGGATCGACGGCGAGGCCCGTCTCCTCGTACAGCTCGCGCGCCGCGGCCTGGCGGGGAGTCTCTCCGGGGTCGATGCCGCCGCCCGGGGTCTGCCAGAAGCGCGAGCCGGGAAGGCCTGGATCCGTGTCGCCCTGGAGAAGCACCAGTGCGCCGGCCAAGCCGTCGCCAGCTGGGGCGATCACGAGCACGCGGGCGCCGCGGCGGCGTTTGACGGGGCGGCTACTGGGCGCGCCGGGCATGGGAGACCTCGGTGTCGATCAGGTCTCGCCAGCTGGTCACCAACTCGGCATCGACATAGGCCTTGAACGAGCCGCCCGGGCGCGCCGGCGAACCGATGTGGAAGGCCCGCACGCCGTCGCGCACCAGCCACGGGACGTGCTCGGCCTTGAGGCCGCCGCCGGCCATGATCCGGCTGGCCACCTCGGGATCCGCCTTGGCCCGCCGCAACAGCGCGTCGAGGCCCTGCTCCACGCCTCGGGCGGAGCCGGCGGTCAACACCTGGGTGAGGCCGGGCAGGGTGCGCAGGTCCCGCCACGCCTGATCGGTGTCGAGGCAGTGGTCGATGGCGCGGTGGAACGTCCAGGGGAACGAGCCGTCCACCAGCTCATCCATCACCTCGAGATCCACGCGGTTGGCGCCGTTGAGGAAGCCCAGCACCACGCCGTCGGCCCCGACGTCGCGATAGGAGGCGATGAGTCCCTTCAGGCGCGTCACCTCGCCGCCGTCGGTGCCGAACCCGCCGCGCAGCCTCACCATGGGGCGGATCTGGATGGACGTGGCCCGCCGCGCCTTGTCCACGACGCGGGGCTCTGGCGACAGGCCGTCATCGTCCATGGTGCCCACCAGTTCGATGCGATCTGCCCCTCCGGCCTCAGCGCGCTCGGCATCTGCGGCGTGCAGCGCAATGACCTCCAACAAGCTCATGGCCCCAGCTTGACAGCTTCCGCCCCCATCCCGCCACTGTTACCGCTAACATATGGGAGTGCCAGTACCCGTGTTGACCACGCCCAAGCCCGAGGATGCCGAGGCCTGGTTTGACTTCCTCGTCGCCCAGCAGGCAGCAACCTATACCGGCATCGTGCCGGCAGACTTCGCTGACCAGCAGCGCGCCTACCGGGAGGCGTGGGTGCCGGAGCTGGCGGCCCGCTTCGAGAACCCGGGCGCCTCGCGGGCGCTGGTGGCCAAGGTGCGCAACCAGATCGTCGGCATCGCGTCCATCCAGGACGGCCCCCTGCAATGGGAGAAGGACTACGGCCTCCTCCCCGCACCCGCCGCCCGCCAGCTCGACCGGCTCTACGT
>JAUNRO010000522.1 GCA_030544185.1 Propionibacteriaceae bacterium
GTCCGGTGTCCCCGTGCAGAGGCCCTCAGTCCGGTGTCCCCGTGCAAAATCCACGTCCACTGCCCCGACCTGGCTCCGTTTCCCCTTGTCAGCCGCCCTCGCGATCGCGCTGGACGTGGATTCTGCGCCAATGGGCGGGGTGCCCGCACCAGAAACCCGGCCTCGCATCCGGGCGCGTTCAGATCCACAGGTCGAGAACGGTGCCCTCCGCCGCTCGCACGAGATGGACCCGCTGTCCCGGGGCCAGGCGCCGCAGCTCGGGTCCCACCGCGCGCCTCGGGGCGTGCGCCTGCGAGCCCGCTGCCGTGACCACCGCCCAGCCGTCGTCGCTGGGCCCGATCACCGTGGCCGTGTCATGGGCGCCGAGCGTGCCGCCGTCCAGCAGCGCCGCAAGGGGATCCGCGATCCCGAACTCGACCGCCCGGAGCAGATCGGCGGGCTCGTCGGCGTCGACGCGCAGCTCCTCGGGCGCGGCAAGTTCGACCGCGCCCGAGGCATGGTGCCGCGCCGCCGAACCCGGGCCGAAGAGCGGGGTGAGCTGCTCGCCGCGGGCTGCGAGCACGGTCGTTCCCGTTCCCGGCGCATCCCGCACGAACCAGCGGCCGGATTCCGTGCAGCTCGCGAGCGCCTCGCGGAGCGCCCCGGCCGTGAGAGCGGGCAGGTCGGCCATGGAGGCGACCACGAGGTCACATCCCGCCGGGCGCAGCGCCCGCTCCCCGGCTTCGAAGGCCGCATTGAGTCCGGCTCGCGGGTCGGGGACGACGCGGGCGCGGACGCCGTGGGCGGACAGCAGAGGACCGATACCGGGGGCAGTCGTGACGACAACGACCGACTCGACCACCTCGCTCCAGGCGCGGGCCACCGCCACGGCCATCAGGGTGGCCACGCGGCCCCGCAGCGGCGCCGGCAACCCGATCATCCGGGATTTGGCCCGGCTCAGATCCTTCACCGCGACGACTGCACCGGCGGCGGGGAGGGGAGCAGCAGGGGCCATGGAAGTGGATGCTGCCACAACCGATGCCCCGGCGCTAAAGTGCTCGCCAGACCAAGGACGGAAAGGGGAGGCGTGAGTCGAGACATCGCGCGGCTGCCGCTGCATCGGGTCATCACCGAACCCGCCGAGCCCGTGCTGCGCCGGACCGTGGCCACGCTGGCCGCTCTCCTTCGCATATTCACCCATCAGGACTGGCGCGCTCGCCACAAGATCCCCGCCACCGGCGGCGCGGTGTTCGTGGTCAACCACATCTCGAACTTCGACCCGCTGGCCTATGGCCACTTTCTGACGTGGGCCGGGCGTTGGCCGCGGTTCCTCGCGAAGGACGAGATCTTCAAGACCCCGCTGTTGGGCTGGGTGGCGCGGCAGTCGGGTCAGATTGAAGTGCGCCGGACTCCCGGCGAGGGGCGCGATGCGGTCGAGGCGGCGATCCGGGCCGTGACCGCCGGACAGGGCGTGACGATCTATCCCGAGGGGACGATCACTGCCGACCCGCTCACGTGGCCGATGACCGGTCGCAGCGGCGCCGCCCGGATCGCGCTGGAGACCGGCTGCCCGGTCGTGCCGATCGGGCAGTGGGGAGCCCAGGAGATCCTCCCCGGCAAGAAGCTGACGTGGCCCCGGCTGTGGCCGCGCCGCACGATGCGGGTGCTCGCCGGCGACCCGGTGCCGCTGGATGACCTGCGGGCGCGGTCGCTCGACGACGCCGTCCTCGACGAGGCCACCGACCGGATCCTCGACGCGATCACGACTTTGGTCGCCGAGCTGCGCCAGGAGTCACCGCCCCCGGGCCGCTGGGACCTGGCGCTCGGGCGGCGGCTGCTTCCC
>JAUNRO010000523.1 GCA_030544185.1 Propionibacteriaceae bacterium
GTCGACGAGGGCTTCGATGTCGGTGGCCAGTTCGTCGAGCGTGAGCCCGGTCTCCGGTAGATAGGCCTTCTCCGCGCCGCCGGCGATACCGCCCATCAGCGGGAGGAATCCGCAGCCTCGTCCCATCGTCTCCACGACGAAGGCCCGCTTGCTGGCCGAGGCGGACATGCGCACCATGTCGATGGATTCCACCACCGTGTTGAGGGCAGTGTCCGAGCCCACGGCCATGGGCCACCCCGGCAGATTGTTGTCGATGCTGGCGGGGAGCAACGCGATGGGGATGTTGAAGGCCGGGTAGCGGCGCCGCTCGCGCTCCATCATGTCGACGGTGGCGTAGGCGTGGTATCCGCCCATCACCAGCAGCGCATCAATGCGGTTCTCCTCCAAGGTGCGCGCGATGGCGTAGAGATCCGATTCGACGGGCACGTAGCGGCGGGTGCCGAAGGCCGCGCCGCCGGTGTTGGCCATGCCCTCCACGTCGCCCCAGTGCACCTCACGCAGATCCCCAGAAACCAAGCCCGGCACCCCGCCTTGGACGGCGAACATGTGGTACCCACGATCCAGCCCGGAGCGAACCGCAACGCGGGCCAGCTGGTTCATCCCCGGTGCCAGGGCCCCAGCGTGCATCACGGCGATGCGCTTGGAATCCGGAGCCATTTCGACGGTGGGGCGCGCCTCGGTGAGCACGCGATAGATCTCGATCATTGAGGTGAACCCCGCGCCGCGCGCGTGCACGGCCTGCTGGTACTCACCGGCGCCGATTAAGGAACCAATCTGATGGGTGTCCTCCACCGCCTTGAGCAGCGGTACCCCCACCACGTGGTCTCGGTGCACGCCCACCAGCACGGGTTCCGAGCCCTGCTCGGCGCTGAGCACCTGACGCACGGCCTCCACGCCACAGGCGGTGGCCATCCAGCGGTCATAGGCCGACGGCGCCCCGCCGCGCTGCACGTGGCCCAGGATCGTGATGCGGGCCTCCTCGCCAGTGCGTTCCCGCAGCATGGCCTGCACCCGCTCCGCCGTGATGGATTCGCCGTCGCGGTCTGCTGCGCCCTCGGCAACGATGATGATCGAATCTCGGCGGCCGGCGTCGCGCCCACGCGCAAGCACCTCCACCATCCTGTCCTCCCAGCCGGGCCGCGGAGGAGATTCGGGCAGGAACGTGTAATCCGCGCCCCCTGCGATGGCGGTCATGAGGGCAAGGTAACCGCAGCGGCGGCCCATGACTTCGATGATGAAGGTGCGCCGATGCGATTCCGCGGTGGAGCTGATCGCGTCGATGGCCTCGGTGATGCGGTGCATCGCCGAATCCGTGCCGATCGTCATGTCGGTGCCGACCATGTCGTTGTCGATGGACCCGACGAGCCCGGCGATCCTCAACCGGGGATGGGCGTCTGCCTGTTCCCGCGTGATGCGTCCCTGCTCGAGGAGCTGGGCCACGTAGCCGGGCCAGGCCAGGCACAGGGCGCGGCTGCCGGTGAGCGACCCGTCGCCACCGATCACGATGAGCCTGTCGATGCCCCGCCCGATGAGATTCTCGACGGCTTGCGCCTGGCCCTCAGGGGTCTTGAACTCCAGGGAGCGGGCGGTGCCGATCACGGTGCCCCCCTTCGGGAGGATGCCGGAGACGTCGCTCCACCCCATCTGGATGATGTGGTCTCCTCCGGCGATGGCTCCCTGCCATCCCTCGCGGATCGCGAAGACCTCCGCACCCTCGTGGATGCCGGCGCGCACGATGGCACGCACTGCTGCGTTCATGCCCTGCGCATCGCCGCCTGATGTCATGACGCCGATGCGGGCGGTCATCGGCGTCCGCCCTT
>JAUNRO010000524.1 GCA_030544185.1 Propionibacteriaceae bacterium
GGGTGACCGTCAACACCGGCTTCTTCGGCCTGAGCAGCAGCTTCGCGCCGCTGGCGGGCTCATCGCTGGAAGGCGACCGCCTCACCCTCGCTGCGGACAAGGACACCGTCAAGGACGCCCCCAACGTCGACGAGGACGGCCACATCACCCGCGAGCAGGAAGACGAGCTCTACCGCTACTACCAGGTCGATTCGACAGATGTCGGCACCGATCGCATGCGCACCCGGCCCTACGGCCACGATCACGACCACATCGCCGATGGCCAGCACCGCCCGGACGGCCCGTTGTTCGACAAGGACCGCGACGGCCGCGGCCCCGTCGGCGAAGTGCTGGACGGCCCGGACCGGGGCCGTGACCAGGATCGCCCGCTCGATCGCGACATCGCCGATGCCGAGGTCGGTGGTGGCCCGCTGGATCAGGACCGCCACACCGGCGGCGCCAGCGCCCGCGAGGGCAACGCCCCCGCCGGTATCGAAGGCGACCCGGCCTACCGCAACGATCCCGCGTTCATCCAGGATCAGGCCGCGGAGGGCAACGAGAGCTACGTCGACAACGAGCGCCTGCAGGATGAGCGCCACGACGAGCCGGGCCTGGCCGACGACTACGCCGGTGGGGACGTCGCCGGGCGTCCCGATGCGGCCGACGGCGCCGTCGCGGACCGCCGTCGCGGCGCAGATCCCATCGACGGTCTGCTCGACGACCCTGATGCGGACGGACGTCGCAACATCTGACGCACAGTGATCCCATGACGAAAGGGCCGGCCCACGATGAGGGGCCGGCCCTCAGTCGCTTCTCCGGGGCACATCCACGGGAAAGAGTGCGCCGCAGGTCAACCGGGATCGAGACCAGAGTCGTATTACCTGTGACCTCCTCTTTTGTGAGGATGGAATCAACCCCAGGGGGCTCCCGCCCCCGCACGACACAGAGTTAGGACCGATTCATCATGTCGCTTCTCCGTCGAACCACCGTTGTGGCCGCTGCCGCGGCCATCGCCACCGCCGGGCTCGTCACGCAGCCCGCCCACGCCGCCGAGGTGGATGTGTACACCACTCCCGGCGGCCACATCCAGAACGGCAGGCTGTGGGATACGGACTGCTCCATGTACTCCTCGTCCGTGGTGCGCTGCACCACCAACATCTGGGCCACCCAGATCGTCTACGAGGGTGGCAGGTTCGTCAACAAGACCGGCTGGCACTTCAACAACCTCACCTACCTGCCGTCGACCAGGTCGTCGTGGGAGGGCAACCCCCTGGCCCGGAGCGGTGAATTCACCAGTGCCGGGCGCCAGTGGAACACCGAGTGCGACACCCCGGCCACCGGCCGCGGCGCCTGCCGGGCCTACATCATGACCAACTACATCGCCACCGAGGACGGCCGGTACGTCCGCAAGAACGGCTACGTGTTCAACAACCTCGTCCGCTTCGCCGAGGGCTCCGTCGCCCCCGTGTCGAAGGTTCCGGCGCACATCCTCGATCAGAGCCTGCTGACTCCCGACGGGCTCGGCCCCCTGTCGTTCGCCCCCAGGAAGGCGGACACCTACGTCGAGGTCTACAAGAACCTGGAGCGCCTGGGATACGTCGCCCAGACCGAGACGGAGGAATGCGTCGCCTACAACAACACCGCAGAGCTGGAGGAGCGCGGCATCGACGTGACCGCCCTCGCCGATGTCGCCGTCAGCAAGCCCGGCATCAAAACGGAGAAGGGCGCCGAGGTCGGGATGACCATCGGCGAGATCAAGGAGCTGTACGGCTCCGCCTACCGGGAGGTCGCCAAGGAGAACCACGGCGAGAAGCAGTACTTCGGCTCGGTGAAGGTGG
>JAUNRO010000525.1 GCA_030544185.1 Propionibacteriaceae bacterium
GTCGGGATCCGCCTGGCCGCCGGAGACGTCGTTGATGATGCGCGCCCCGGCGTCTATCGCGGCTGAGGCGACGGGGGCCCGCATGGTGTCGACGGACACGGCCACGCCGTCGGCCGCCAGCGAGGCGACCACGGGGATCACCCGGCCTAGCTCCTCCTCCAAGCCGGTGCGTTCGGTGCCGGGGCGGGTCGATTCGCCGCCGACGTCGATGATCGACGCTCCCCCGGCCAGCATCGCCCGGGCGTGCGCGAGGGCGACATCGGCGTCCAAGTACGCCCCGCCGTCGGAGAACGAATCCGGGGTCACGTTCAGAATGCCCATCACCAGCGTCATGGGGTCACCGCCCGAGGATCAGGCTCATCGCCTCCGCGCGGGTGGCCGGGTCACGCAACACGCCCCGCACGGCCGACGTCACGGTGCTGGACCCCGGCTTCCCGACGCCCCGGGTGGTCATGCAGGCGTGCTCGGCATCGATCACGACGATCACGCCGCGCACATGGAGGTGCTCCACCAGCGCCTCAGCGATCTGCGTGGTGAGCCGTTCCTGCACCTGCAGCCGCCGGGCGTACAACTCGACGAGCCGGGCGATCTTGGACAGACCCGTCACCCGACCCTCCAGCGACGGCACGTAGCCGACGTGGGCGAACCCGGTGATGGGCAGAAGATGGTGCTCACACATGGAGATGAGCCGAATGTCCCTGACCAGGACCAACTCCTCGTGCGCGATGTCGAAGGTGGTGCCGAGGATCTCCTCAACCCCCTGCGAATAGCCCGCCGTCATCTCGACGTATGCGCGCGCCACCCGCTCAGGGGTGTCGCGCAGGCCCTCCCGGTCCGGGTCTTCGCCGATGGCGGCGAGGAGTTCCCGGATCGCGGCCGCGGCGCGCGGCTGATCGACGGCCATGTCAGTGGCTCGGCGGGGCTGTCGGCGGGCCCCACGGCGAGGGCCCGGTCTGCGGCGGCTCGGGCGTGCCGCCGGGGCTGAAGTCCGGACCTGTCGACGGCGGGGCCAGCTGGGTGGGCTTGTCCGGCGTCGGCTCGGCCGCGGGCGGCACCTCCACCGGCGGCTCCGACGACGGGATGCGCAGGTCGGAACCGGTCCAGGCCGGGCGCTTCTCGCGGCGGCGCAGCGGCTTGAACACCTCGTCGACCTCGTGGCGGTTCAGCGTCTCCTTCGCGAACAGCTGCCGCACCAGCTCGTCGAGCACCTCGCGGTTCTCCACGAGGACATCGAACGCCTCCTGGTGGGCGGTGTGGATGAGCGCGGCCACCTCTTCGTCGACGATCGCCGACATGTGCTCGGAGAACTCCTGCGTGGAATCGGTGCCGCGCATGCCCATGAACGGCTCGGAATCGCCGCCGCCGAGCTTGACGGAGCCGACCCGCTCGCTCATGCCGTACTGCATGACCATGGCCCGGGCCACGCGCGTGGCCTTCTCGATGTCGTTGGCCGCGCCCGTCGTCGGATCGTGGAAGACCAACTCTTCGGCGGCGCGCCCGCCCATCATGTAGGCCATCTGATCGAGCAGTTCGCCTCGGGTGCGGGAGTACTTGTCCTCATCCGGCATCACCATGGTGTAGCCGAGCGCACGGCCGCGGGGCAGGATCGTGACCTTCTGGACGGGATCGTTGCCGGGCATGGCGGCGGCGACCAGCGCGTGGCCGCCCTCGTGGTAGGCGGTGATGAGGCGTTCGCGGTCGTCCATGAGGCGGGTGCGCTTCTGCGGGCCGGCGATCACGCGGTCGATCGCCTCGTCCAACATGGGCTGGCGGATCATGTCCTGGTTCAGGCGGGCCGCGAGCAGCGCCGCCTCG
>JAUNRO010000526.1 GCA_030544185.1 Propionibacteriaceae bacterium
ATCGACGAAGGGCTGAGCCTCTCGTCGATGGTCGAGAAGGCCCTCACCCAGTACCTCGCGGACAAGAAGGAGAACCAGCGATGATCCGCACAGCCCCCATCGTCTTCACCGCCCACACCGACGTCTGGCGTCGGCTCATCACTGCCCTCGGCGGCACCGTCGTCGTCGACTCCCCCGCCTGGACCGTGGTCCGCGCCGGACGCGGCGTCGTCGCGCTCCACGAGGCCACCGACGCCAAACGCGGCACCACCGAACTGTGGTTCGAGGCCACCGAGCCGGAGGTGGCCGCCCGCGCCACCGGCGGTGTCGTCACCGCCAAGGAACTCGACGGAGGTGCGGGCACCGTGTGGGAGGCCCGCTTCCCCGACGGCCAGATGGTGGGATTCTCCCCACTCGAAGGTTCCTCCGACGGCGCGCCAGGCCGCCTCTCGGTGCTACCGATCTGGGTGACCACCGACGTCGAAACCGCCTCCGATGCCCTGGTCAAGGCCGGCGCCACGGGACGGATCGCCAGCGACTCGGGCGTCTGGGCCGACCTCAGCGTTGACGATGGCTTGGTGGCCGTCCACGGCGGCTCGCAGGCCGGCACCGTCTTGTCGTTCGAGTACGACGGCGACATCGACGCCCTGGCCGAGCGCGTCTCGGACGCGGGCGTGGAGGTGCGCGTCATCGACGAAACCTTTGGCCGGACGCTACGCCTGGACCACCCCGACGGCGACGAGGAGATCTGGGTCAACGAGCGCCAGACAGACCTCTACGGCTACCACAAGGGCTGACCAAACATCCAGCTCCCTGAGCAGCGCTGGTGGGGAACTGAGGTCAGTCGCCGAGGCCGGTGCCGACGTCCCTGGCCGCCTGGATCCAGGCGTGATCCTTCGGCACCGTCTTCAGGTTGCCCGCCACGTCGCTGAGCGACACGGGCACGGCGTTGCCGGCCTGCGAGGCCACCGTGATGCCGTACTCGCCGTCGGCAACCAGCTGCGCACCGGCCGAGCCGAGGAGGGTGCCGAGCAGCCGGTCGTTCGCGTCCGGGGTGCCGCCGCGCTGCACGTAGCCGAGGATCGTCACCCGCGATTCCAGGCCCGTGGCCTCCTCCAGCGCGGTGGCCACCTTGAAGGCGTTGTCGCGGTGCGCGGCCTCGACGGCGTCGCGGTGTTTCGTCGCGGCATTCTTCGCCTGAGGGGTGTCGGCCGACTTCCGCAGCGCCTCCGCCGCAGCCAGATCGGCCGTGTCCTGCTCGTCACGGGCACCCTCGGCGATGGCGACGACGGAGAAGCTGCGGCCAGACTTCGCCCGCTTCTTCACCGATTCGGCCACCGACTCGATCGAGTACGGGATCTCGGGGATGAGGATGATGTCGGCGCCGCCGGCGATGCCGGAACCCAACGCCAGCCAGCCGGCCTTGTGGCCCATGATCTCGGCGATGATGACGCGGTGGTGCGAGTGCGCCGTCGAGTGCAGCCGGTCAACGGCCTCGGTCGCGATGCCGAGCGCCGTGGAGAAGCCGAAGCTGGTGTCGGTGTGGGCGATGTCGTTGTCGATGGTCTTCGGCAGGTGGATGACGTTCAGCCCGGCCTTCGCCAGCCGGTTGGCGTTCTTCGCCGTGCCCCCGCCGCCGATGCAGACCAGCGCGTCGAGCTTGTTCTTCTCGTAGTTCTCGACGATGGTGGGCGTCATGTCCACGGTCTCGCCGGCGATCACCATCCGGTGCGGCTTGTCGCGCGACGTGCCGAGCACCGTGCCGCCGACGGTGAGGATGCCGGAGAGCGCCTGACCGTCCATCTCCTGCCACCGGTTCTCGACGAGGCCCCGCA
>JAUNRO010000527.1 GCA_030544185.1 Propionibacteriaceae bacterium
GTCCTGAGCCCCCCGGGCAATCTCCGCCGGGTCGGCGGTGTCCAATGTCCGGACGACGAACCCGGCTTCGCTGAGCAAGGTGATGCCAACTGATGGATCCAGGTCGACCAGGTCGGTGTAGACCGCCACCGGCGCCGACTGGGCGCGGGTGGCATCGACCGAGCTCATACCTGCACGGCCTTGAGCTCGGTGAACTCCTCGAGACCGAATCGGCCCAGTTCACGCCCATAGCCCGAATGCCCGTAGCCACCGAAGGGTGCCTCGATATTGAACGGAGCCCCGTTCACATCGACCTGCCCGGTGCGCAGCCGACGGGCCACCGCCAACGCCCGGTCGGTATCGCGACCCCAGACCGCGCCGGTCAACCCGTAGCGGGTGTCGTTGGCCAGCCGTACCGCATCGTCCACGTCCTGGTAGGGCACGATCACCAACACCGGGCCGAAAACCTCCTCACGGACGATCTCGGCGTCCGGGGAGACCTCGCCGATCACGGTCACCGGATGAAAATGTCCGGTCCCGTCCGGAGTGTCCCCCTGGAAGATCCGCGCCCCGGTGTCGCGGGCCCGGTGCACCATGGCCTGCACCGCCTCCAGCTGGGGTCGCGAGATCAGCGGGCCGAGGTCGGTTCGCGGCGCAGTGGGATCACCGACCACCAGTTTCGCCGCCGCCGCGCAGGCGAGCTCCCAGGCCTCCGGGTAGGACGAGTGCGGCACCAGCAGCCTGGTCCAGGCACTGCAGGTTTGGCCACTGTTCAACGTTGCTGCGGTGACGGTGGTGTCGACGGCTTCGGCCAGGTCGGCATCGTCGAGCAGCACGCTGGCTGATTTACCGCCCAGCTCCAAGGCCACTCGGGTGATCGTGCGGGCCGCGGTTGCCGCCACCCGCGCTCCGACCGCGGTGGAGCCGGTGAACGACACCAGATCGACATCCGGGTGGTCGGCGATGGCCTCACCGACCACCCGCCCCGGGCCGGGAACCAGGTTGAAAACACCGTCCGGTAGCCCGGCGGCCACGGCGGCATCGGTCCACAGATAGGCACTCAGCGGCGCCAGCTCGGCCGGTTTGGCGACCACCGTGCAGCCGGCGGCCAAGGCCGGTGCGGCTTTCAGGATCAACTGGTAGAGCGGATAGTTCCACGGGGTGATCGTGCCCACCACCCCGACCGGTTCGCGGAAGATCAGGGAGTGCCCGATCCGGGAATCCGGGCCCTCGGGCAGGGTCGCGGCCAGATCGGCGTAGTACCGCAGTACCTGTAACGCCAGGTCGACCTGTTCGGATTCGGTCACCCGCACCGGGCAGCCGACCTCGGCCACAATGGTGTCGATCACCTGCTGGCGGTTGGCCAGCAGGTGGTCGTACATCCGGGACAGATACTGTCCCCGGTCTGCCGCCGGGAGCGCCGACCATCGGGGAAACGCCCGGCGGGCTGCGTCCACCGCCTGCTGGACATGTTCGGTCTCGGCGACAGCCGCCGTACCGATGACTTGTTCGGTGGCCGGATTCTCCACCGGGTGCGTGTGGGAGGTGGGCCGCCACTCCCCGTTGATCAGCACCGTGTCGCGTCGCCGGTCAGCCATTGCTCCACCCACTTTCGGGCACCACCAGTACGGTCGGCCGGTCGGCCTGTCGGGCGGCCAGCAGCTGCTCGGTCAGTTCGGCAGCAGAGTTCACCGCAACCCCGTGGCAGCCCAGGCTGCGAGCCAGCGCCGGGAAGTCCGGGCTGGGCAGGTGTACGCCCAGCGGTTCCTCGTTGCGTTCGACCATCTCGTTTCTGATCTCGCCATAGCCGCTGTTGTCCACGATCAGCACCGCAA
>JAUNRO010000528.1 GCA_030544185.1 Propionibacteriaceae bacterium
ATCGACGTCTGTACGATTCGGGCATGCCTTCGCCCCCGCACAAGGTTTGGGTCTACATCGATGAGACTGGAGACCGAGGCCGCAGCCAGAACGCCAGCCCTGTGTTCGGATTCGCTGCCCTACTCGTCGATGATCTCGGCGCCGTTGACCTGCGACGGGCCGTCCAGAAACTCCGTCAGGACTTCCACGTCCCACCTACTCGGCACATGTCGTGGAAGGACGACATCAAGAACCACGACCGTCGACGCCGGACTGCCGAAATCCTCGGAGGCGTTCGAGGTTTGAGGGTGTGCTACGTGTACATCGACAAGGGGGAACTGCGCCCAGGTACGTATGGAGACAGGCCGGACGTCATGTACAACTACGCCGCCTACAAGCTCTACAAGTCAGTCCTCTGGGCTGCCCGGAACTGGAAGGGCCCTCGCGCTGAGGTCTCCCTGCGGTTTGGCCATGTCCGAGGACACGACCACAAGGGCACACTCGCCTACATCAAGGACCAGGCTGCCAAGGATGACCGCGTCCCCAATCACCTGCAGTCCAGCCTGCGGTGGGTTTCGGCCGATCAGTTTCTGGAGAGCCAAGCCGCCGATGCCTACGCGGGCTTCCTGAAGGCGGCGCTGTGGCCCGACGGCCCCTTCAACTACGTCGAACCCGCCTACCTTTTGTCCATCTGGCACCAGATCAATCGAAGCGACACGTGTTGCATCCCCTTGGGTTTGATGCCGATGCCGCAAAACGACCTCATCCGTCGTGCCCCATGGTTCCCCTGCACCTGCGCCGAAGCCAACAGCTCCTGAAGAGCCCCCGGGGGCCGATCCACTTAAGGAGAGCGGTGGCAGCACCGCTGGCGATCCCCGACGAGCTCTTCAGGAGCTGTTGCCTACCAGTGTACAGGAGCAGGATTCCAAACCGTCCGCAGCAGCGAGCGCCGTCCGCTGCCCCACCGCCCGATCGCGACAGTCGAGATTGTTTCGAACAGGGGCGTGGTACCTCATAGTCAAGTCCCCGGGAAGGGGTAGGCCGTACCTCATGTAGTTTTCCCCGCGAAATGCGGGTCAGCTGGCGCGGGTCTTCAGGCCGGCGGGGTCGGGTGCTTTCCAGGTGATCTGGTCGTGGAGTTGGCGGGTCTTGTGGCCGGCGAGTCTGGTGAGTTCTTGCTGGATGTCGGAGATCTCTCGTTGGATCTGGACGGGCTTGAGAGTGGCCTTGTAGGCGACTAGTTCGGCTTCCTGGGCCCGGCTGAGGACGCCGGCGGTCAGGAGCCGCTGGTAGGGGGAGCGTGGCTTGTCGTAGACGCGTTTGCGGCGTCCGACGCTGTCGGTGGTCCAGCCGACGGGTTTCTTCGTGGGGGTGAAGAAGTTGAGCCGGTCGTTGACCAGGGGCCATAGCTGGTTGAGCAACGCGAGCTCGGTGGGAGTGTCGTAGCGGTGGTAGAACCCGTAGCGGCGCACGAGGTGACCGTTCTTCGACTCGATGGTGGCCTGGTCGTTCTTCTTGTGAGGGCGGGAGCGGGTGAAGAACACCTCACGGTGGCCGGCCCAGCCGATCACGTCGTGGTTGATGAATTCCGAGCCGTTGTCGCAGTCGATCCCGGTGACCGCGAAGGGCACGTGGTCGACGAACGCGTCGAACGCGGCAAGGATGTGAACCCGAGCGTTGTTGCGGATCGCTCGGGTGAATACCCAGCCGGTGTGCATGTCGGTGAAGTTCACGCTGCGAGCGAACTCGCCCTTCAGGGTCGGCCCGCAGTGAGCGACCGTGTCGACCTCGAAGAAGCCTGGCTCGGCTTCGACCTCGTCGCCTGCTTTGCGGA
>JAUNRO010000529.1:0-232 GCA_030544185.1 Propionibacteriaceae bacterium
TCTCGGTTTGGGCCTGTTGATCTCGGCCACCAACGTACCGGTCGCGCTCGGTGTATTCGGGGCGGTGGTGGTCGCAGTGGCCGGGCTGCTGTTGCTGGTTGGACACCGCCGCTCGGGCTAGCCCCGGTCCGCCCTACGATGTGGCCCATGACGTGGCTTGACGTCGAGGGCGGCTATCGGCTGACCATCGATTTGACCGACCCTGCCCGTCCGGTGATCCGGGCGCGCAACG
>JAUNRO010000529.1:242-1811 GCA_030544185.1 Propionibacteriaceae bacterium
TGATCAGTGGATGCTGGACGGCCTGCCGGTGCCGGTGGCTCAACTGATCGCGCTCTGGCCCGACCGGTATTGGGCCGAGGCGCTGACCGACCTGGTGGTGGAGATCGGTGACACCCGCGGCCTGTTGCGTGACATCAAAGATCACCGGCTCGGGCTGGTCACCCTGGACGGGGAGACCGAGTGGGTCACCGCCGAAACCGCCCGCATCCCGCACCCGGTGTTGCTGGCCGAAGACCTGTCCGACTATCGCGAGTTGGCCGCCGAGTTGGGGGTGCGCCAGAGCATCGACCAACTGATGCGGCAGACCTGGCGCCGGGAGGCCGACCGCTCGCCCGAGGCGACCTCGGTGACCGACTTCGAGGGCGGCAGCTATGCCGTCCTGCAACATGCCTACGGACGGGCCGCCGCCGGCGGCTACCCGGTTCGGGGTGGCTATGCGGTCTGCCGAATCTGGGAGAACGGTCGCCAACTCGAAGCCCGCCAATGGGTGGGGGCGGAGTACTTCGATATCGAAACCCGCCTGGGTGAACTGCTCTGGATCGATGGCTCCCGAGTACTGCCCCTGGGAGAGGTGCCGCCGGTGGCCTGGAGTGAGGGAATACGGCTGGGCAACCACCTGTGGGCCGGACGAGTCACCGAGGAGGACCAGTGAGCACCTGGACCGACGAACGGATCATCACCGCCGGTGGCACCGCGCTGCGGGCGACCGCCGAATCCGTCCCCGCCCAGGCCCGGGCCTGGCAGCATCCGGCCATCGGTGAGCTGACCCTGGTGCGCCTGGTGCGCAGCGAGCTGGCCGATGCCGAAGACCTCGCCCTGGCCACCGTCGGCTTCACCCCGGCCGGCCACACCCCGGTTGGACATCTGGCCCGGCGAGCCCTGGGCTTTCCCGAATGGGCGCTGATCCACGACCCGGCCAACGCCCAGCACGCCTTGGCGATGGTCGCCGACCTGGACCGGGTCCGCCGCCTGGCCGGAACCCGGGCGCAGGAAGCCAAGAAGGTGGCTGAAACTCTGGTCACCCGCCTGGAACAGGCCGAGGCGTCCTATCTGCCCACCTTCTGTGAAGAGGTGGGCCGGGCCTTTCTGGCCGCCGACAACCGCACCTGGGCCGGGCAGTGGTTCAACAAAGCCCGGGAGGCCGAACAGACCTACCGGCTGAGCGTGGACGAAGACCGCCATCAGGCGGTGTTTCTGGAGTTCGCCTACGCCCAGTGCCTGCCGGTCAAGGCGATCTCGGCCGAGGCGAAGTCGATCGGGCAGCGGCTGCCCGCCGCGCAGGCCTTTCGCACCTTCCGCCGGTTCGTGATCGAACGGATCCGCGGCGGACTGGCCCCCTATGTTGCGATGACCAAAGACCTGGAAACGCTGGCCCGGGCCGCCGGCCAGGATCCGCAGCAGGAGCTGCGGGAGGTGCTCGATGAGGTCTTGGAGCAGCCGTCGGTGGCCAATGCCCCGACCGGCTGGTGGAAGTCCGTCCGCGGCCCGCTCACCGACGTGTTGGCCGAGCGTCCGGCCACCGCCGCCCGGCTGGCCACCTTGCGTCCCGACCGGGCGATCGGTGGCTTC
>JAUNRO010000530.1 GCA_030544185.1 Propionibacteriaceae bacterium
CGGCCTGCGGCAGACCGCGGGGATGGATCCGGATGAGGCGGCCCGGATCGAGGGCCCCCGCCAGGCCGTCACCCTTCAGCGCAAGCACACTCCGAAACCCGCCTGAAACAAATTCCATTTAACCTATGGACTCATAGTTTAAAGGGAACTATTCTCAACCAATCAACGGCGGACGGACTCTCCGTACCGGCCAACCCCGTGCCCCTTTTCACCGGAGGTGAACCATGTCGGATGCGTTGAACCGGGATGTGCAACGACTCGAAGAGCTGGGCGTCGAATCGCACTTCAAACGGGACATGAGTCCCTGGGCGAACTTCGCCCTCGGATTCACCTACCTGTCGCCCGTCGTGGGCATCTACGTCACCTTCGGGATCGCCCTGGCGGCCGGAGGCCCACCGATGATCTGGGCGCTGGTCATCGCCGGGCTGGGGCAGCTGCTCGTCGCCCTGGTGTTCGGGGAGGTCGTCTCCCAGTACCCGATCGCGGGCGGGGTGTACCCGTGGGCCCGGCGGCTGTGGGGTCGCAAGTGGTCGTGGATGACCGGGTGGATCTACATGGTCGCCCTGATGGCCACGATCACCGCGCTGGCCTACGGCGCCGGCCCCTACTTCGCGGCCCTGATCGGGGTCGAGTCCAGCCAGCAGACCAGTGTGCTGCTCGGCCTGATCCTGCTCGCCCTGGCCACCCTCATCAACCTGTCCGGCACCAAGTCGCTGGCCGTCATCGCCAAGTTCGGTTTCGCCGCCGAACTCATCGGGGCGATCGCGGTCGGTGTGTGGTTGCTGCTCACCTACCGCCACCACGACCTGTCCGTGCTCTTCGACTCCTTCGGCAGCGCCGGCTCCGGCTCCTATGTCGCCGCCTTCCTGGCCGCGGGCCTGATCGGGGTCTACCAGTACTACGGCTTCGAGGCCTGCGGTGACGTGGCCGAAGAGGTGGAGGACCCGGGCCGGCTCATCCCCAAGGCCATGCGGATGACGATCTACGTCGGTGGGGCCGCCGCCATCTTCATCACCCTGTCGCTCATCCTCGCCGTCACCGACTTCGCCGCGGTGATCAGCGGCGCGGACGCCGACCCGATCAACACGGTGCTCGCCGGTGCCTTCGGGCCGGTCGGCTCCAAGATCGTGCTCGCCATCGTCCTCATCTCGTTCATCTCCGGGGCGCTCAGCCTGCAGGCCGCCACCTCCCGGCTGCTCTACTCCTACGCCCGCGACGACATGATCATCGGCAGCAGCCGGCTGTCCCAGTTCTCCGAGCGGCACGGGGTGCCCTCCCTGTCGATCATCGTCTCCGGCCTGCTTCCGGGCATCGCCCTGCTGTACGCCCTGGTCGACGAATCGGGGCTGCTCAAGATCGTGTCCTTCGCGACCGCGGGCATCTACCTCGGCTTCCAGATGGTCGTCCTGGCCGCGCTGCGGGCCCGGCTCAAGGGGTGGCGGCCGACCGGCCAGTTCACGCTCGGCCGCTGGGGTCTGGTCACCAACATCGCGGCCCTCGTCTGGGGGGTGCTGGCCATCACCAACATGGTGTGGCCGCGCAGCCCCGGTGCTCCCTGGTACGACGAGTACGTCGTCCTGATCGCCTTCGCGGTCGTCATCGGCCTGGGCTCGCTCTACCTGTTCGCCACCGGCCGGGCCGGCCGCAGTGACGCCCCGTACGGGGACGCCATCCCCGGCTCCCGCTCCCGTTCCCCGCTCCACGTCCCCGAGAAGGAGATCTCATGACCACCCAGTCCCTGCAGACCCGGGTCGCCACAGCGACCGAACCCGGCGCCCGATCCACCGAACTCGCCGCCCGGCGAACCGAG
>JAUNRO010000531.1 GCA_030544185.1 Propionibacteriaceae bacterium
GACGGTGGGGCCGGCGCCGGTGATGAAGCCCGCCTTCGCCACGCACTCGGCCCACTCGTCCTCGGCGGTGGAATCGGCGACGACGCCGGAGCCGATCCCGAGCTGCGCGTTGTGGCCGGGAGCGTCCGGGTCGATCTCCAGGGTGCGGATCGCGATGTTCAGCGTGGCCCGCCACCCCAGGGCGTCGTCGGACGGTTCGATGAGGCCGAGGCTGCCGGTGTAGAGGCCGCGGGGGCTGCGCTCGAGCTCGCGGATCAGGCTCATGGCGGCCAGTTTGGGTGCGCCGGTGATGGAGCCGCACGGGAACGTGGCGGCGAGGAGTTCGCCGGGGGTGGTGCCCGGGCGCAGCTCGGCGCGGACGGTGCTGGTCATCTGCCACAGCGCGCCGACCTGTTCGATCTCGAACAGCGCGGGCACCTCGACGGTGCCGGGCACCGCCACCCGGCTGAGGTCGTTGCGCAGCAGGTCGACGATCATGAGGTTCTCGGCGCGGTTCTTCGGATCGCCGCTGAGCGCGCCCGGATCGGTCTCGGCCGGGGCGGTGCCCTTCATGGGTTTCGTGGTGGCCACGCCGCCGTCGACCCGGAGGAACAGCTCGGGGGAGAGGCACAGCGTCCAGGGCGCCGACGGCTCCGGGAGGTGCGCGAGCACGCCGAAGGCCACGGGTTGGCGCTCGAACAGGCGGCGGTAGAGCTCGACGGGGTCGCCTGCGGCGCGCGCGGTGATGCGGTGGGTGAAGTTGATCTGGTACGTGGTGCCGGCCGCGATGGCCTCGTGCACATCGCCGATCCGGGCGCGGAACTCGGCCTCTCCGATGTCGTGGGAGGGCCCGGCCAGCCACCCCTCGCTCTGCTTCCGGTGGGTGATGGGACCCTCGTCCCGATCGGCGAACCAGTGGATGGCGCCGGGCGCCCGGCCGCGCACGCCGAGGTGCGCCTCGCCGAGGTCGTACGGGAGCCAGGCGAACCCGTGCCACCCGCGCCGCCACCCGTCGGCGAGCACGCCGTCGATGGTGGTGAGGTCGATGAGGTCGGTGCGCTCCCAGCCGGTGAGGAGGATGCGGCGGCCCGAGTGGGCATCCTCGAGTCCGACGAAGTGGGCGGGCGCTTCCATGGGGAGCAGGCTATAGCCTTGGCCGGTGATCATCGACGTGACGGACCCGGCGGACCCGCGGCTGACGGATTTCGTGGGTCTGCGCGACGCGCAACTGCGCCGCTCGGGGGAGCGGTTCATCGCCGAGGGACTCAAGATCATCGAGCGTTCCTTCGAGGCCGGGTGCCGCCCGCGCGCACTGTTGCTGCAGCCCCGGTGGCTCGACGGCCTGCGGTCGCTGCTGGAGCGGCATCCCGAGGTGCCGGTCTACGTGGGCACCGAGAAGATGATCGAGCAGGTCAGCGGGTTCCACGTGCACCGCGGGGCGCTGGGCTCGTTCGACCGGCCCGCGGAGGCCGACTGGGGAGATCTGCTCGCGGCCCGGCGCCTGGTCGTGTGCGAGGAGATCGTGGACCACGCGAACATGGGCGCCATCATCCGGGTGGCCGCCGGGCTCGGGTGGGACGGCGTGCTGGTCTCACCGGGCAGCGCCGATCCGCTCTACCGGCGGGCGATCAAGTCCTCGATGGGGGCGTCGCTGGAGGTGCCCTGGCGCCGCATGGCCGGCGTCGCGGACCTGCAGCGGCTGCGGGAGGCCGGGTTCACCGTCGTGGCATCGACGCTGGCACCCGAAGCGGTGGAGCTGGCGGGCTTCGAGCCCCCGGAGCGGGTCGCACTGCTGCTGGGCACCGAGGGTGATGGGCTGAGCCGGGAAT
>JAUNRO010000532.1:0-240 GCA_030544185.1 Propionibacteriaceae bacterium
TGCGTGCCGAAATCGGTGCGCGGATCCATGAAGAGATAGGTGAGCACCGTGGTCCCGCGCGCCTGCTGGCCGGCACCGAACGTCACCGCGTTCGGCAGCGGCAAGGCCCCGAGCAGCGGCGGTTCGGGGTCGCGTTGGTTGACCGCGGCCGCTTCGAGGACCGACTCGACCTGGGCGTACGGGCTCATCCCGTCCTCGTTGCGCTGCACGGCCACGGTGCGGCTGAACAGCGGAAACCCG
>JAUNRO010000532.1:250-1801 GCA_030544185.1 Propionibacteriaceae bacterium
GAGCTCGGTCTCGAAGGCCTCGCTGTCGGCGGAGGCGAGCACGTCGGCGCCACCGGCATCACCGTCGGCCAGTGACGGCGGCGGATAGGCGAGCGTGAGCACGGCCGCCACGATCCAGAACGCGATGATCGGCCAGCGCAAGGCATAGGTGATGCGGGCGTGCCATCCCCAGAGCCGGCGAGTACCCGACGGAGGGTGGGACTGCGTACTCATCACGATACCCTTCTCGCGCAGGATGACCGCGGTCAGCTTAGTGCGCGGTCGGCGCCCGGGCGCGGGGTGTCGTCGACGACGACGTTTCCGCGGCCGTCGAGGGCTACCAGGGGCCTTGGGCTCGTTCTACCCTGGAGGACACGACCCCGATTGGAGGCCGTCATGGCCGGAGATTCCCACCGCCCGGCGGCGCGTGCCGCCGATGACTACGACGAGCCGCGTCGTGGTGGTTCCCCCCTCATGCCGTTGGCCACGTTCCTGCTCGGTGCGGTGCTCGGTGGCGGCATCATCTGGTTCGCCACGGGCGGGGTCTCCGGCGAGTCCCCGCTGGCGGGTGAGCCGGAGGAGACACCGGTGCCGACACAGACGGTGACCGCGTCGCCCGACGGCGTCGTCATCCCCGGCAGTTGTCTGCGCGCGGCAGAGGAGGCGCAGCAGGTCACCGACGTCGCGGCGGAGGGTCTCACCGCGGCGCGGGATCTCGACGCGATCGCCCTGAGCCGGGTGGTGCGCGAGTTCGCCTCCGCCCAGGACCGGGTCGCGCAGATGGCCGAGGACTGCCGCCAGGCGGCCGAGGCACCCGGTGCCACGACCGCCCCCGCGCCGGAGCCCACGACCGACGAGGAGCCCGCCGAGCCCGTCCCCGCGGAGACGACGGGCTGAACCGCAGCCGCGCATGACATTCGTCATCCGCGGGTGCCTCACCTGTCACCCACCCTCGTGACGGGCTGCACCTGACCCGGACCGGATCGCGGGCGAGAGTGGAGTCATGGACAGCAACGACGCCACCCGGACCGGGCAGACCGCTGCCGCCGCCCACGAGACCGGTGCGAGGCCGCGCATCGGTGCCCTCCCCGGCGTGCCGGTGCCGGGGCAGACCCATCCGCACACGCTGCGGACGGCCACCCACCGCTGGTGGAAGCCGGTCGTCGGCATCCTCGGCGGTGTCATCGCCATGTTCGTTCTCAACCTCGCCCTCGTCCTCGGGGCGGCCGCCGTCGACGGGCTGGTCCTCGGGATCGAGTTCGGCACGTTGACCCCGTTGATGTACGGGGCCGGCCTGGTCGGCCTCATCCTCCTCATCCCGCTCACGTGGCTGCTCGTGCGGTCTCTGCACGGCCAGCCGTTCGGGTACACCTTCTCGGTCGCCGGGCGGATGCGGTGGCGGTACGTACTCGGGGTCTCGCCGGTCTTCCTCGTCCTGTTCTCCCTCTACATGACGGCGTTCACCCTCATGGGTCCGGACATGGGCCAGCGCAGCGACAACTGGTGGATCTACGCCGTCGTGGGGGTGCTGCTCCTGCCGTTCCAGTCGGCGGCCGAAGAGATCTTCTTCCG
>JAUNRO010000533.1 GCA_030544185.1 Propionibacteriaceae bacterium
TCGCGGGCAGGAACCGCTGCTTGGTCTCGTCGGAGCCGAACGTGTAGATCACGGGCCCGACCATGTCGATGTTGAACGCGAGCGGCTCGGGCACGCCGGCCAGCTGCATCTCGTCGCGCCAGATGTGCCGCTGCACCGGCGTCCAGTCGCAGCCGCCCCACTCGACCGGCCAATGCGGGGCGACGATGCCCTTCCCGGCCATGATCCGGTGACTCTCGACCATGTCCTCGCGGGTCAGTCCACCACCGGTGTTGCGCTCCCGGATGCCTTCGGGAATCGCCCCGGTGAAGAACTCCCGCATCTCGTCGCGGAACCGGCTTTCCTCGGCAGAGAGGGAGAGCTGCACGGCGTGCACCACCTTGTCGTCGTACGGTCGTCGGCGCCGGCCTGCTCACGCGAGTCGGTCGGCTGGCCCCAGGCTAGTCCCCCGGGCGCGACCGTGCCCGTACGCGGCACCCACGCGCCACCCGCGCGCCACCCGTGCGCGCAGCGCTCAGCCGAACCGCGCGGCCCGCGCTCAGCCGAACTGCGCCTCCGGCGGCACCTCTTCCCCGGCGGCCACCGGCCCCGGCGCGGTGCCCTCGCCGAACGGGGAGCCGCCGAGCTCCTCACGATGGTGCGGCCGCAGCAGCCCCCTCAGGTCCGGACCCTTGGGCACGATCCCGGTCGGGTTGACCTCGTGGTGCACCTCGTAATAATGCTGCTTGATCTGCAGCAGGTCGGTCGTGTCGCCGAACCCGGGGGTCTGGTACAGGTCACGCAGGTACATCCGCAGCGCCGGCATGGTCGACAGCGTCTGCCGATTGCACTTGAAGTGCCCGTGGTACACGGCGTCGAACCGGATCAGCGTCGGGTACAGCCGGATATCGGCGAGCGTGATGTGGTCGCCCACCAGGTAGCGCCTCGTCTGCAGCCGCTCCTCCAGCCGGTCCAGCGCCGCCCACAGCTCGTCGTAGGCCTCCTCGTGGTCTTTCTGATCCGCGGCGAATCCCGTGCGGTACACCCCGTTGTTCACCGACCGGTACACCCAGCTGTCGATCTCGGCGATCTCGTCGCGCAGCGCCTCGGGAGCGAGGTCCGGCGCGCCCTCGCGGTGGAACCCCGACCACTCGTCGACCATGTCGTCGATGAGCGTCTGGAACTTGTTCGTCACGACCGACTCGGTCGGCACGTCGACCATCGCCGGGACGGTGATCCCCCGCGGGTAGTCGGGAATGCGGTTGAAGTACGCCTCCTGCAGGCGCTCCATCCCGAGCACCGGATCGACCTTCCCGGGGTCGAGATCGAAGGTCCACGACCGCGCGTCGTGCGTCGGCCCGCACAGCCCGAGCGAGATCGCGCCCTCGAGCCCGAGCAGGCGCCGGGTGATCACCGAGCGGTGGGCCCACGGGCACGCCCGGGCCGCCACGAGCCGGTACCGGCCGGCCTCGACCGGCCACCGCATCTCGCCGATCAGGTCCCCGACCGGCTCCGACCCCGCGTCCAGGCTCGCATCGAACCGGTCGCCGATGTACGTGGTGTCGCGGACGAACGCGCCCTTCTCGGGTGCGTTGCGCGCCTTCTCGCCGGCATTGACGTTCACGGTGACTCCCCCAGTCCTCTGAGATCACTCACTAGATTGTTGATTCATCATCTAGTTTAGTGTCTGCGGGCCGATCGTGCCACCGCCTTCCGCCGATCGCACCCGGTCGCCGGCCCCCGGCCCGCACCACCCGACCCGCCGCCACCCGGCACGAACCCCCGCGCGGTGCCAGACTGGCGGCATGGATTCGGCACACGTCGACGACGTCGCGACCCGC
>JAUNRO010000534.1 GCA_030544185.1 Propionibacteriaceae bacterium
CGGGTTGCCCGGTGGCCGGGCCGCCGAACTGGTCGGCCGGGACGGACAGACCGCCGTGTTCTCCGGCGGCGGCGTACTCGAGCAACGCGAATGGGCCCATCTCTACGGATCCGAGGCCTTCAGTGGCCCGTACGAGTTCTTCATGGCGATGTCCTACGAGGGCTCGATGAGCATGGACGAGGCGCTGGCCACGAACTGGATCCGGCACACCACCACCTCCCAGACCGGTGATCAATCGCATTGGCTGTACTCGATCGACGAGCGGGGTCTGCACACCCAGGTGGCGGTGAGCAGCGAGTTGTCCGTCGCCTTTCTGCCGGCGCGCCTGGACGTGCCGGCCGACGTCCATCCCGGCATGACGTGGACCTCCGAAGGGACCATGCACGTGCTCTCCGGCGGTTCGTTCGGCTACACCTCCGAGGCGGTGGCCGAGCAGGCCGATGAACACGGCCAGGGTTGCCTGCGGATCCGCCATGTCGACCAGGTCGACCAGATCGGTGAGCTCGATCAGAACCTGGTCTGGTGTCCCGAACGCGGCGTCGTGGTCGACGGCGACTACACCCTCACCGACCTGCCGCCCGCTCCTCGAACCCCAGTTGAGCCGCTGGCCTGGGATCCGCAGCACTGGAATCTGACCGAACCAACCGCCATGCAGTACGAGGACGGCTTTCTCAGCGTCAGCCCACTGTCCGAGCCACTCGGAGTGGCTGGCCGCGCGGCCGTCCTGACCACCAGCCAGGACCTGGTCAGTTTCGACAACGAGTGGCTGTACCGGGCGGTGAGCCGTCCCGGGGGCAGCCTGGTCGCGGCGACTCAGGCCCAGGACCTGACCCTGCTGGCCAGTTCCCGACGAACCATCACCGCCCTGGACGAGCGCTACTGGCGACGCTGGCAGGTGTCGGTGTCGGACGTGGTCGTCCAGGTGGTACCGGCCGGGCCGGACCACTTCGTGAGCGTCACCTCCAGCGGCACGGTCTCGCTGCGCACCCTCGACGACGGGACGGTGCGGTGGGAACACACCTACCCCGGAGCGGCCGATTTCCGGGTCACGGTGCACGGCGAGCGGGTCTTTGTGATGTCGGGGCTGAAGCAGGCCACCGTGTTGAACCTCGCCGACGGGGCGACGGTCGGCACCGCCGATCTGCCCGACCAGGCGATCCAGCTCGGTGGGGGTGACGATCTGCTGGTGGTGGTGGGCAACAATGGTCGGATCTTCGCCTTCGAGCACGATGGCACGCCCCGGTGGACGAGCGAGATCGGTGGCAACCGGCTGCAGGGACACTTCGCCTTCACCGACACCGAGATCATCTTCGGCGATCCCGCGAGAACCTGGGGCCTGAACCCCGCCACCGGAGACGTCAACTGGTATCGCGAGCTACCCGTGGAGCGACTGCTCACCGATGGACGTTACGTGGTCGCCTACGCCCAAACGCACCTGACCGTCCTGCGTGGTGGTGGGGCGGTGGTGCACACCTGGCCGCTGTCGAGTGAGTATGCGGTCAGCGTGTTCTACTGTCGGGCGCTGCCCGATGGCGTGATCTGCATCGACGGAGTTGGCCGGCTCACCCAGGTGGGGCCATGAGACAGGTCTGGGCAGTGCTGCGCCGCTGGGTCAACCTGGCCATTGTGGACGCGGTCCGCACCGGGGCCCCGCTACCGCAGCGCTGGAGCCCCGGTCTGCAGGCGGTGGCTGCCCTGGCCGCGGTGGCGTTCGTTCTGGCGGCGGGGCTGGCCGCCCTCTCGCCACTGCTGCGGGCGAACACCGACCTGGCGGTCGGAGCCAACCTGCTCGT
>JAUNRO010000535.1:0-752 GCA_030544185.1 Propionibacteriaceae bacterium
CACCACGTAGGCCACGGGCAACATCTTGGCCGTGTCGACGGCTCCGGGGTCGGGCCGGCCGCGCAACTTCGCTAACCATCGTCGCACCGACTCGAACAGCGCTCCGGCGACGTGGCCGCCGTCCAGCGGCAACAGGGGGACGAGGTTGAGCAGCGCGACGAACAGGTTGACCGAGGCGAGCAGGGAGATGAACGTCGCGACGCGGTCGGGCTGGGGCATGGTCTCCGTCACCCCGATCTCCCCGGCGATCCGGCTGGCGCCCACGATGGACAGCGGGGAGTTGACGTCGCGGGGCTGGCCGGTGATCAGATCTGCCGCGACGTTGTAGACGCGCACCGGGAAGCTCGCCAGCGCCACGGCCGACATCTTGGTCATGTCCCACATCTGGACGGCGGTGTCGACGGGGCCGGCCTTGACGAGCTCGTGGCTCGGGGAGACCCCCATGAATCCTGCCTCGACGAGCTTGCCGGGATCCAGCCGGTCCGGGACCTGGTTGAGAATGGTGTTGACCGTGGGCAGCGTGATGACCTGACCGTCGCGGCGCACCTCGAGCGTGGCCTCGCCGTCGCGGTTGAGCCGGATCAGCTCGCTCATCTGGTCCCAGGAGTCGAGCTGGTGCCCGTTGAAGGAGACGATCTCGTCACCGACCTCGATCCCCGCCTGCAACGCTGGGGTGGGCGGGTCCGATTCCTCGCAGACGGCGGGTTCCCGGCCCGCCGGGACGATGCAGTCTGACACGTTGCTCACGGTGA
>JAUNRO010000535.1:762-1782 GCA_030544185.1 Propionibacteriaceae bacterium
TGGCGCACTGCGAGACATTCGCGACGGTGAGGGTGGGCTGGTACGTGCCGTGGACCAGGTTGATGCCCAGGAACATCACGAAGGCCAGCAGGAGGTTCATCGCGGGACCGCCGAACATGACGATCACCTTCTGCCACACGGGTTTCTGGTGGAACAGCCTGCCGTCGTCGGCCGGGGTGACCTCTTCGTACTCGTAGCTGCGGGCCTGGTCCGCGACCCGCGTGATCCAGTTCTTCGGCTTGCCGGTCTGCTTCTGCGGGGGGTACATCCCGATCAGCCGGACGAAGCCACCCAACGGGATGGCCTTGATCCCATACTCGGTCTCCCCCTTCGTGCGGGACCACAGCGTCTTGCCGAACCCGACGAAGTACTGCGTGACCTTCACGCCGAAGAGCTTGGCCGGCACCATGTGGCCAATCTCGTGCAGGGCGATCGAGACCATGATCAGGGCGAAGAACAGGATCGCCAGGCCGATGATCGTCAGCGTGGTCATGCGACCTCACCCGCCAGGTCGGCAGCGCGCTTGCGGCCCCAGTCGTCGGCGGCGAGTACCGCCTCGACGCTGAGCTCGGCGTCCTGGACGTGCCCGTGGGCCAGGTGCTCGTCGAGACAGGTCTGGATCAGTTCGGTGATCTGCAGGAAGCCGATGCGGCCGTCGCAGAAGGCGTCGACGCAGGCCTCGTTGGCGGCGTTGAACACCGCGGGCGCCGTCCCTCCGGCCTTGCCGGCCCGGCGCGCCAACTCCACCGCCGGGAACGTCTCGTCGTCCAGGGGCTCGAACGTCCATTGCGCGGCCGTGGACCAGTCGCAGGGTGCGGCCGCATCCTGGAGCCGATCCGGCCACGTCAGGGCCAGGCCGATCGGCAGCCGCATGTCGGGTGGGGAGGCCTGCGCCATGGTGGAGCCGTCGATGAACTCCACCATCGAGTGCACGATCGACTGCGGATGGACGGTCACGACGATGTCGTCGAGGTCCACGTCGTAGAGGAGGCCGGCCTCGAGCAGTTCCAGGCCCTTGTT
>JAUNRO010000536.1 GCA_030544185.1 Propionibacteriaceae bacterium
CGCGCGTCTTCACCTATCACGCGGCCGAGCAGGCGGCCAAGGATCCGCGCAGCGCGCTCGACCTGTCCTCCATGGCCAAGGTGGTTGCCACCGAAACCGCCTGGAACGTCGCCGACCGCTGCGTCCAGGCCACCGGTCGCGCGGGACTCGTCCGCGACTCCCTGATCGAACGCGCCTATCGTGAGGCGCGCCCCATGCGGGTCTATGAGGGCGGCACCGAAGTCGTCCTGGACGCGCTCGCCCGACAGCTGGCCAGGAGGGCCCGATGACCGACCAGATTCTTGCCGGGCGCGTTGCGCTCGTCACCGGCGCCTCGCGCGGCCTGGGTGCCGCGATCGCGCAGGGGTACGCCCAGGCGGGCGCCACCGTCGTCTGCGCGGCGCGCAGCGTGGACCAGCTCGCCGACGTGACGGCGGCCGACCCGGAGCGCCTCGACGCGCTCCAGCTCGACGTCAGCAATGACGCCGCCGCGGCGGCGGCGATCGCCGAGATCGTCAACCGCCACGGTCGGATCGACGTGCTCGTCAACAACGCCGGGATTGCCCCGGCGGGCGACTTCCTCACCCAGGACCCAGCGATCTGGCGGCAGACCTATGAGGTCAACGTGATCGCCCCGATGCTGCTGGCCCAGGCGGCCGGCCACCACATGGTCGCCCAGGGCGGCGGCAAGATCGTCAACATCGCCTCGACCACCGGGGTGCGCGGCAAGCCGGGCGTCACCGGCTATTCCACCTCCAAGGGCGCGGTCTTGCGGTTCACCGAGTCGCTGGCCGCCGAGTGGGCCCGGCACAACATCCAGGTCAACTGCATCGCCCCGGGCGCGTTCCGCACCGAGGCCCAGAAGGCCGTGACCGAGGACGAGGATCTGCTCGCCCGCCGCGTCCGGCGGATCCCGGCCAAGCGCATGGGCGACCCGACCGAGATCGTCCCGCTGGCGGTGCTGCTCGCCTCCGCCGGCTCCGACTTCATCACCGGATCCACGTTCGTCATCGACGGGGGAGAGGCAGGGAAACTGTGAGTGACACCCAGACCCAACTGCTGTTCGACAGCCACGTTCATGTGTGGCCCGACAAGATCGCCGACAAAGCACTCGCCGGCCGCGTCGACTTCATGGAGGCCGGGTTCGACGGCAAGGTGAGCGGGCTGGAGAAGACCCTCGACCGGTGCGGCATCCAGCGTACGGTCGTGATGGGCATCGCCGACCACGCCCGCCACGTGCACCGCACCAACGAGTTCATCGGCGGTCTGCGCTCGGAGCGGATGATCCCGTTCGGCACCGTCCACCCCGAGGTGGAGGTCACCGAGAGCATCGAGAGCCTGCGCGCCAACAACATCACCGGCATCAAGCTGCACCCGCTGTTCCAGCGTTTCGCCCTGGACGACGAGCGGATCTGGGCGGTCTTCGAGGCGATCGGTGACGAGTTCCCCGTGATCGCGCACATCGGCAAGGGGGGTACGCCGGAGACCGACGAGCTCGCCACTCCCGCCATGGTCGCGCGGATCGTGGACAACTTCCCGAAGCTGCGGCTGATCAGCTGCCACCTGGGCGGCTTCCACCGCCTGGACGAGGCCGAGAACGAGGTCATCGGCAAGGACTGCCTCATCGACACGACGTGGCCCCCGAGCATCGCCGAGCTGCCCAAGGACCGAGTCCTCAACCTGCTGCGACGCCATGGCACGCACCGCGTCGTGTGGGGCTCCGACTGGCCCATGTCCGATCCGGGCGCCGAGGTCGAGGCCATCCGCAACCTCGGACTCAGCGACGAGGAGGTCGAGGGCAT
>JAUNRO010000537.1 GCA_030544185.1 Propionibacteriaceae bacterium
AAGGGTCGGCGGTACACCCCCATCGACTGTGTGACGAAGCAGCCGATCAACCCCTGACCGACACGCAGCGAGGTCGGTGCGGTGAGCGCGACACGCCCACCCGAACCGACACGCCGACTACTTTTTCGACCCGTTCCGCGCCGTTGCGGGCTCTGTGGGCGCGGGGGACGATCCGGGGCTCCCGGGGTGTTGCATCTAGTAGACCCCTCGCCTACGATCCCTATATCTAGTAGTTACAGGGATGTTGTTCATCCACATCTTGTGCACAACTAGAGGGCGTGTACCCACACGTCGTCCACAGGAAGTCCCCAGATCCACCCACAGGGCGCCCTCGCGAGGGGGCGTTCGCGCCGCGCTGCCCGGCCCGGCCCCAGCCACGTCGAAGGAGTCGAGATGCACTGCCCGTTCTGCCGGCATACCGACTCCCGAGTCGTGGACAGCCGCGTCCAGGAGGAGGGCACCGTCATCCGGCGGCGCCGCCAGTGCCCCGAGTGCGGGCGCCGGTTCGGCACCGTGGAGTCGGCCACGCTCTCGGTCATCAAGCGCTCCGGCGCGACTGAGCCGTTCAGCCGCGACAAGGTGATCTCCGGTGCGCGCAAGGCGTGCCAGGGGCGTCCGGTCACCGAGGACCAGCTGCAGGTCCTGGCGCAGCAGGTGGAGGAGTCCATCCGCTCGTTGGGGCAGGCCGAGGTGGACGCCCACGAGGTGGGGCTGGCCATCCTGGCGCCGTTGCGCAGCCTCGACGAGGTGGCCTACCTGCGGTTCGCCTCCGTCTACCAGGCCTTCGACTCGCTCGAGGACTTCGAGGCGGCGATCACGCTGTTGCGTGCCGAGCGCGACGCGCAGGCCGTCCCACCTGCGGGTATGCAGTAGGCCGACCCGTGAGCCGGTGGTCTGTCAGACCCCGGTGCTGCACTACATACATGAACTGAACGACCCGACCGACCCACCGACCAAGGAGAGAAGTCATGACCGAGACGACCGGGGCGAAGGCTCGCACCCGCCGCAGCGGCAAGGGCCTGAAGATCGAGCGGATCTTCACCACGCCTGGCGTCCACCCCTACGACCAGGTGACCTGGGAGTCGCGGGACATCGTCCAGACCAACTGGAAGAGCGGCGAGACCATCTTCGAGCAGCGGGGCGTGGAGTTCCCTGACTTCTGGTCGGCGAACGCCTCCACGATCGTGACCACGAAGTACTTCCGCGGTGCGGTCGGCACCCCGGAGCGGGAGAAGGGCCTCAAGCAGCTCATCGACCGCGTCGTGCTCACCTACACCCAGGCGGGCAAGGAGAACGGCTACTTCGCCACCGACGAGGACGCCGAGGTCTTCGAGCACGAGCTCTCGTATGCGCTGCTGCACCAGATCTTCTCCTTCAACTCCCCGGTGTGGTTCAACGTCGGCACCGCCAGCCCGCAGCAGGTCAGCGCGTGCTTCATCCTGTCCGTCGACGACTCGATGGACTCGATCCTGAACTGGTACAAGGAGGAGGGGTTCATCTTCAAGGGCGGCTCCGGCGCCGGCCTGAACCTGTCCCGCATCCGCTCCTCCAAGGAGCTGCTCTCCTCCGGTGGCACCGCCTCCGGCCCGGTCTCCTTCATGCGCGGTGCCGACGCCTCCGCAGGCACCATCAAGTCCGGCGGCGCGACCCGCCGCGCGGCCAAGATGGTCGTGCTCGACGTCGACCACCCGGACATCGAGGAGTTCATCGCGACCAAGGCACGCGAGGAGGACAAGATCCGCGCGCTGCGCGACGCCGGCTTCGACATGGACCTGG
>JAUNRO010000538.1:0-1372 GCA_030544185.1 Propionibacteriaceae bacterium
CCGTCGGCTGGGATGCGATCATCACCCCACCCGAGCCGGGGGACAAGGCCGGCTGATCGATGACCGAATACCTCCTGGTGCTCGTCGTGACGGCGTCGGTCACCTATCTGCTCAGCGGATTGTGTCGACGGCTGGCACTGCGCACCGGAGCGGTCGCCCGGGTGCGGGATCGGGATGTGCATGCGATCCCGATCCCCTATTTCGGTGGCATCGCCATGCTCGGCGGGGTGGCCACCGCCTATGTCGTGGCCACCCACATGCCCTTCCTGGGCCGGAACATGTTGATCCGCCACGATTTCCGTGCCGTGCTGATCGCCGCAGCGGTGATTTGCGTGGTTGGCATCCTCGACGATCTCTATGAGCTCAATGCGATCGCCAAGCTCGCCGGGCAGGTGCTGGCTGCGGGCGTCGTGGTGGCCAACGGCGTGAAGATGCTGTGGATCCCGCTGCCCGACACGATTATCTCGCTCGACGACTCGATCTCCATCGCGATCACGGTGTTCTTCATCGTGCTGTGCACGAACGCGGTGAATTACGTGGATGGTCTCGATGGGCTGGCCTCGGGGGTGGTGGCGATCGGCGCACTCGCGTTCTTCGCCTATTCCTACCTTCTCGTTGCCCAGCTCCAGCTCCCGCGGGCGACCACGGCGAGCCTGCTGACGATTGCGATCGCGGGGATCTGCCTGGGCTTCCTGCCGCACAATTTCTTCCCCGCCCGCATGTTCATGGGCGACTCGGGCGCGCTGCTGCTGGGCCTGCTGCTCGCCACCTCGACGATCTCGTTGACCGGCCAGATCGACTCCTCGGGGCTGCAGGCGACCGAGACCGGGCTGATGGCCGCCTATCTGCCGCTGATCCTGCCGGTGGCGATCATGGCGCTGCCGTTCCTCGATTTCGTCCTCGCGTTCCTCAGGCGGACCTATGCCGGCACTTGGTTCTGGGTGGCCGACAAGCAGCATCTGCACCATCGCCTGCTGGAACAGGGTCACTCCCACCGGCGCGCGGTCATCCTCATGTATGTCTGGTCCGCCCTCATCTCCTTCGGCGTCATCCTGATCGGTTTCAACCCCTATTGGCCGGTCGTCGCGGGCGTGCTGGGCGCGATGGGCGTGGTGACGTTCTTCACAGTCGGCAGCGGTCGGACGGTGGTCGATCCGGCCTCGGAGAGGGCGGTACGCCGGGCCGAGCGGGCGGCGGAGGCGCGCGTTCACGATCTGCCCTGAGGCGGCCGAATCTCACGAATTCGTTAACTGTCCGACTGCGGCAGGCCGGTCCCGCACCCCACGAGATTGTGCTAGGTTTCACAAGCCAGCTTCTGGGTGATAGCCCCCCTGCCCCGACAGATCGCGAGACGATGACCACGATGACCGGA
>JAUNRO010000538.1:1382-1759 GCA_030544185.1 Propionibacteriaceae bacterium
CCTTCGCGGCCGCAGCCGAGCCTGGCAGCGACCCGGGCCCGTCGGTTGCTCGCCGGTGGCCTGGCGGGGGCCCACGTGGCAGCCCTGACCTGCGTGGGCATCTTCCTGCTCCGCGATGGTGCGCTGGGCCTCGCGAGCGCCGGTCTCGCCGCCGCGATGGTCGTGCTCTTCTATACCGTCGGGCAGTGGGTCCAGGTCCAGGTGGCTGACGCTCCCGCGCAGACCGTGTTCCGGGCGTCGGTGGGCTCCTATATCGCGCGCGTCGCTGCGCTGGGCGGGGTGCTCTTCGTTTACCTCAGCTATGCCGATGCCGGGACGCGGCTGCTCGCCGCGCCGCTGGTGATCGCTCCGATGGCGGTGATAAATACCGTTGGCCC
>JAUNRO010000539.1 GCA_030544185.1 Propionibacteriaceae bacterium
CGCCGTGGAGCCGATTCGCGCTGGACGGTTCGGCGCAGCCCGGCCACGATCAGCAGCACACCGCCGGCCATCGCCGCACCGCAGGCCGCCCACAGCGGCATCATCGCGGGTCTCCGAGCCGATAGCCGGCCAGCTCGTGGGCCAGAGCGGGATCGGGTTGAAAGACCGGTGCGGCACCGAGCTCGTGCCGGAAGGTCTGGTGCAGCACCGGCCGTCCGTTCTCGATCGATCCGGTCAACGACTGCACCTCACTGACCATCCGAGTCCGTCGGCCACCACGCCAGGTGTCGTCGATCAGGCGGACATGGACCAGCAGATCAAGATGATGGGCGATCTGGTGATAGGCCTCGGCAATGGAAACCACGCCCGCTTGGGCGACTCGCGAGGCCAGCCGATCCACCGTGGAGACCGCCGAATGGGCATGCGTGGTGGCCATGACACCCGAGCCGGACTGGGCGGCCTCGAACATTGCCCCCGCCTCGGCGCCGCGGACCTCCCCGACAATCAGCCGAGAGAGGTTCTGCCGCAGGGCCTCGGGCATCAGGTCGGCCACACTGACCTCACCGATCCGGCGTCCGTCCTGCAACTCACCCATCCCGGTGCGGGCCTGTAGGGCCACCATATTGTTGCGACCGGGCTGCAGATGGGTCAGCAGCTCGTAGTCGGTTTCCAACGTTCCGAATCGTTCCTGCAAAGGGATCTCGGCGATCAGCGCCCGCAAGAGGGTGGTCTTGCCGGCTCCCTGGTCGCCGCTGATGATCATGGACTTGCGGGCTCGCACGGCCGCGCCCAGGAAGTCGGCCACAGCGGCCGGCAGCATGCCTCCCGCAACCAGGTCGCTCAGGGTCACTTCCGCCATCGTGTGTTGACGGATGGTGATCGAGGGGCGATGAGCGAGCCCGAAGCCGATGGCATGCAGGCGGAATCGATCCCCGAGCGCGAGGGTCATGGTCGGGTGGGCGTCGTCGAAGGGACGACTCGGTCGAGCCATCTCGCCCAAGAAGCGCACGGCTTCGACCAGCTCATCGTCACTGTCGGCAACCGGGGGATGTGACCGTCGCGTGCCGTCGCCGTACTGGATCTGCACCGAATCCCAGCCGGTGATCTCGATGTTCTCTGCTTCAGGAATCTGGAACAGCGGTTGCCAACGTCCGTAGCCGAAGACGGCATCCTCCACCGCGGCGGCATAGGCCTGTTCGGTGGCCAAGTCCCACAGTTCTCGGCCCGAGGACTGCAATTGCGCCGCGTGCCGGGCCACGACACGTCCGATCACCGAACGGCCCAACATCCGCTGGTCGTCGTCGGTGACCACGGTTCCGCGCAGACCGAGCTGTTCGATCTCCTCGGAGATCAACTCGGCGGCTCGGCGGCGCAGGGTGACGACAAGGGGCCACTCCACCGCCACCTCCGGGGCGGCGGACCGGGTGCCGGGGGCCCGGTCGGCCAGCCACTGACCGACCTCCCGGCGCAGTTCGTCGGAGACCTCGCGAGCGAGGGGGGACGCGGATTCCTGCGCATTGGTGATCACCGGCTCCGGCGTGGCCACCACCTTCGGGGACTCGTGCGGCACGTGTGACAGCCCGGTTGGCGTGTCCGGGGCGACGGTCGGAGCTGCGGCTGCCCTGCTCGGTCGGGCCCGGCCGTCGCGCGACGAACCCGTCCGCGTGGGGGCGGTCGGTTCGGCCGACCTGCGCGGAGTGGGCGGCAACCAACCGTCGGAGTCGGCATCGGGCCACACGGTGACCACCGGATCCGCGGT
>JAUNRO010000540.1 GCA_030544185.1 Propionibacteriaceae bacterium
TCTCTTGCTGGGAACACTGCCATCGCGAGCCGGCTGCGCGTCGTCCCCGCACCCCTCATCGTCTCCTCACCCGCGGTCGCGGCCGCGCTGCGAGAAGAGGCCGCAGTTCGAGAAGTACTGGAACTCGCCCAATCCGCAGTGGTAACTCTCACAGGGATCGGCTCGGCACATCCAGAAGAGGCATCCGCAGTACGCAGTGGCGTCCTCACATCGGCCGATGTGGCTAGGTTCATGGCGCGGGGGGCGGTGGGCGACATGCTGGGCGAATGGTTCGACATCCGCGGGAACATCGTCGCCGAAGCCACCTCGGATCGGCGGATCGGGCTGGGGCTCGACACGTTGCGTGGGATGGACAACGTGGTGGGTGTGGCCGGTGGCCCCGACAAGGTAAACGCCATCCTGGGTGCCGTCGCGGGGAGGTTCATCAAGGTGCTCATCACCGACGAGCCAACCGCGCAGGCGCTGCTGGAGGCCGTCCCTCCCCGCCGGGTCAGCCCGGCAGGCCCATCACGGAAGAAGAGGACTACATGACACGCGACGTGCTGCTTGCCATCGATGCCGGTGGCTCTTATGTGAAGGCCACCACCTTCGATCTCACGACAAGCGAGTCCCACACCGTAGGCGAGCCCGTTGGTCTCAGCCGCAGCGCTCCGGGATTCAACGAACGTGACGCTGATGGGCTCTGGCGAGCCACGGTCAGATGCGTGCAGGGTTGCCTGCAACGGTTGGACGGCGGAGCGGGCCGTGTGGCGGCCGTCGGCATCACCGGGCACGGCAACGGGGTCTACCTGGTCGACGACCGCGGGATGCCGTCACGCAGCGCGATCATGGCGTCCGACGGGCGGGCTGCTTCGCTGGTGCGTGGCTGGGTGGCCGAGGGGGTGGAGGACAGGCTGCGGCCGGCCGCCTGGAATGGGCTCTGGGCCGGCAAACCCGGCCCCATCCTGGCCTGGCTTGCCGCGCACGAGCCCGATACCCTTGCAGCCAGCCACGCCGTCCTCGGCTGCAAGGACTACCTGCGAGCACGGCTGACCGGTGAAGTTCACACAGAACTCTCGGACGCGAGCGCCGGGGGGCTCTACGACAACTCGGCGCTCATCTCGCGCCCCGACGCAGTCCTGCACCCCGCGACCGCGACACTGGACGAGCTTGGCCTTGGGGCCCATGCCCACCTGCTGCTCCCCGCCATCGACCCGATGACGACCTTTGCCGTGTCGGGCGAAGCAGCCTTGGAGACCGGTCTGACAGCGGGCACCGTGGTGGTCGCCGGGGTCGTGGACAACGCAGCAATGCAGCACGGCTCAGGCATCTTCGACTCCTCAGCCATCTGTGTGGGCGCGGGGACCTGGAGCATCAACCAACTGCTGGTGCCACTCACCGACATGACCATGGACGGGGCGCTCGGCGCGGTGCTGCCGTCCGCGGCCAACGCAGCGCTCGGTGGGTACGGCCTGCTCTGCGAGGCCTCGGCAACCTCAGCATCCTCGTTCGCATGGGCACTCGAGACCGCTGTGACCGGCGAGAGCTCAGCCGATCGCTCCGCCGGCAGGGACATCTTCGCAGCCGCCCTCAAGCGAGAGGGTTCCCGCCCTCGCCGGCCCGACGATCCGATGTTCTTCCCCTACATCGACGGCAGCCGGGAAGAGGCCGCGGCCCGCGGCGCGTGGCTCGGTTTGTCCTCTGCCGCAACTGAGGGGGACCTGCTCGGCGCGGTGCTCGAGGGAATCTGCCTGGAGCACCGCCGGCACGTGGATC
>JAUNRO010000541.1:0-1126 GCA_030544185.1 Propionibacteriaceae bacterium
TCGTGGCGCTCGTCACCTCCCGATCGGTGGTGCGCCAGGACGCGCTGACCGCGTTGCGGTCGTCGCACACGGCCTCCCGCCCGGCGGCGGTGCCGTGGCTGGGAGCGATCCTGACGGCCCTGGGCGTTGGCCTCACAGTCTGGGCCTCCGCCAAGGCCAGAACGGGCGCCAACGACCCCAACGCCTGGCGTGAATCCATCGAGGCCTCCTACGTGGCGGTGGGGGCAGGCGCATTGTTCGCGCTGGCCGGTGTGCTCAGCGCGGGCTGGCTGATCCAGCAACTCGCCCGCCTGCCGTGGCGAGGTTTGACGATGCGGATGGCGATGCGAGATTCGAGCCGCAACCTTGGCCGCACCGTCGCCACGTCGGCCGCCATGAGCGGCGCCACCGTCATCGCCCTGCTTCCCCTCATCACCCTTGGCGCCATGGATGCGGCCAATCGCACCAGCCACGAACCGTGGGGCCGGGCGGGGCTGCTGACGGTCACCATGGGTGGATACGGCTCGGACAAGGCGGGCGGCCCGGCCGACGCCGCCCAGCTCGCCCGGATCGCAGATCAGGTGATGGGCAGCACCGCCGAGGTGGCGGTCACCACCGCGCTGGCCCGCTCGGCACTCGACGATCAGTGGAACGTGGGCGATGAGGCGGTCCACGAGATGGTGCTCGCCAACGACGACGCGGTCCGCCTCCTCACCGGCCGCCTCGCCGACGACGCCCTGGCGGCTGTCGACACCGGCCAGGTCCTCGTTTTCACCCGAGACCTGATCAGCGCCGACGGCACGATCACGTTCAACCGGAACGTCTTCGCGGCCAGTGGGAGCGTCCGCACTGAGGAGCACCAGGCGCCCGCGCACCTCGTCGAGGAGATCCGCGGAATGCCGGTGATCCTCCCAGCGGCGGTGGTGGAGCAGATCGGGATGACCGGTGAGGGCGACCTCCCAGAGGCGTACCTCTCCTACGATCGCGCGCTCACCCAGGACGAACGCTCCCTCATCAACGCCCGCGTCAGGCAGGCCGGCTTCGACTGGTACCTCGCCACCGACACCGGACCCGACCAGGACATCAGGCGGTTCCTGCCGTGGCTGGCGGCGGGCAGCGTTGCGCTGGCACTCGCCGTCGCCGTGGT
>JAUNRO010000541.1:1136-1747 GCA_030544185.1 Propionibacteriaceae bacterium
GCAGGTTACGGCGCGCTGCTCGGCGCGGCGGCGGTGCTGACCCCCACCCTGACGGTCGTGGCCGCGGGTGGGACGGTGCTGACGTACCTGCCGTGGGCGCTCATCGCGGCTGTCATCCTCGTGCCCGTGCCGCTGGTGGCCGGGGCCGCCTTCCTGCTGCGTCCGCCGTCGGCCGCGCGGGTGGTCGCGAGCGACTGAATCGTTGGGCCAAGCCGTTGAGAGGTCGCCTACTCGATCCTACTCTAATCTACTCTAATCCGATTAGAGTGAGTACTCGGGCAGGACCCAGACCGCGCGAGGATCACGCTGAGACTTCCCCACCCAGCGGACCTCTTCGATCCTCTCCAGCGCCCGCAGTGCCCTGATCGTTGCCGGCCGCCCCAGACCAATCGCTTCGGCGATATCGCCCGTGCCCATGGGCCGTCGTCCCGCGCGAAGGACCCGCAAGGCGTCCATCGCTCCCGTTGGCAGGCGCGAGATTGTTCTCGGATCCAGTCGCGCAGCGCCATACAGCGTCAGGCGCACGCTTCCCGAGGTTTGCCTATAGACCGGATCCTCCAACCCGTGCAGCCTCATCTCATCAAAGATGCGGCGAATTCCCTCACCCCGCT
>JAUNRO010000542.1:0-1100 GCA_030544185.1 Propionibacteriaceae bacterium
AAGACGACGGACGCCGCGGATTACCGGTGGAGCCGGACGCCCAGCGTCCCCCACTCGCCGGTTGAGCCGGCGCGCCAGCGCCGAGTCGAAACCCCCTCCAGCAGCTCTCAACACGACCCGCTCCACGGATCGGCTGAATCAGCACGTGGCGAACTGTCCCGGCCTCAGACGGTCAGACCGCTCCCGATCGCGGGCTGCCAGGTGCGAATCCGGACGTCGGTGACCACGCCCTGCTGCTGGTAGGGGTCGGCCGACATCAACTCGGTCACTTCTTCGACCGACGTGCCGCCGATGATCAACAGCCCGCCATGTTCTTCGGTCGGGTCATAGGCCGCGGCCAGCAGCAGGCGCTCCGGGCCGAGACCGAGCAGAAAGTCCCGGTGTTCGGGGCGCAGGGCCATCCGAAAGTCGACGTCGTCGGTGTAGCTGTAGTGCACGGCAAAGGGTGTCATGGCTCCGAGCTTGCCGCAGATCTGCGCCACACTGGTGCCATGACCGAGATCTGGGGACACCGGGGTGCCAGTGTCGAGGCGCCGGAGAACACCCTGCTGGCCTTCGCCCGGGCGGCGCGGGCGGGCGCGGCCGGCATCGAGCTGGACGTGCACCTGCTCGCCGACGGAACACCCCTGGTGATTCACGACGAGACCTTCGACCGCACCACCACCGGGGCCGGCCCGGTGCACCAGGCCGTCTTGGAGCAGGTGGTGAACTGGCGGGCGGTCGGTGATCCGCCGCAACCGATCCCGACCCTGGACGAGGTCCTGCAGCTGCTGGGCCCCAGCGGATTGACGATCAACATCGAGCTGAAGACCGATGCGGTGGCCCAACCCGGCCTCGCCGAGGCCTGCCTGGCCCTGGTGGCGGAGCACCGGCTGGACGAGCGGGTCTGGTGGTCGTCGTTCAACCGGCACACGATTCGCGATCTGCGCCGACAGGCCCCCGAGGCCCGGATCGGATTGTTGACCCACGGCCCGGTCGATTGGGAGTGGGCGCAGGACTTCAACCTGCAGGCGATTCACCCCGACCATGTGCTGGTCACCCCGGTGCTGATGGAACGGGCTCGTTCGGCGGAGCTACGGATTCACGCCTGGACGGTGAAC
>JAUNRO010000542.1:1110-1355 GCA_030544185.1 Propionibacteriaceae bacterium
CACCGACAACCCGCGAGCGGCGCTGCTCCTCGCCGGCACCACCGGTTGGCAACCACGGGGCGAAGCCCGGCCCGGGCCGGGTGCCGAAACTCAATCGATCTGATCGGTGCCGTCGGCCCACAGTTCGGCCTCGGCCTGCACTCGACGACTCTGCTGCCTGACCAAAAGGGAGGCACCCAGCACGGCGGTCAGCAGCAGCGTCAGTTTGAGTTTCACAGGCCCACTGTAACCGGATTATCGGGCCG
>JAUNRO010000542.1:1365-1726 GCA_030544185.1 Propionibacteriaceae bacterium
TCGTCGTCCCGGCGTTGCGCATGCATGTCCACCAAGAAGGCCGCGGTCAGCGAATTGCTGGCTTGTCGGAGGCGGTCGACGTCCACCGCCACGTAGCGTTCGGCAACGGTGGGTTCGATCGTGGTGAGCACTTTGTCGCGGTCGATCTCGGCGGCCAGTTCGGCGATGGCGTCACGCACCGGGTCGTCCAGAATTCCGCCGGGACGGGCGGCGCGCTCGGCGATCGCGATCGCGAACTTCTCCGCCCCTTCGACCATCTTGTGGTCTTCGCTGGTCAGCATGGTGGCGGTGCGCCGCATCAGTTGCACGCCGCGTTCGAAGTCGCCGTCGCCCAGGTCGGTGATCGCCCGGGTGAGCAGGG
>JAUNRO010000543.1 GCA_030544185.1 Propionibacteriaceae bacterium
ATGTGGCCCACCGCGTAGGCCATGCACAGGACGGTCAGACCGAAAGCCAGGGCGACACCGACAAAACCGATGCCCAAATTGATGTTGGGGTTCTCGGCGTGCGGGAAGTATGCGGCCAGTACGGCGGCACCGCAGCCACCCAGAACCAGGACGAACGTGCCGAGGAACTCGGCGGCCAGACGTGACGGCATGGATGCAGTAGGCATGATGAAAACCTCGAGGTGAGAGGGGAAGTCGCGGGATATCCGCATTGCTCGTGCACCGGAATCCTATCCCAAGCGTTCGCAAGTGTGAACGGTGATGTGCGCCGCATTCCGGTCGGAATGGGTGTCACCGCAACCGTGTTCTGACTGTGATGGGTATTCCACTTTCGCTCCTCGACCGATCCCGCACTCGCCAGGGTCAGCCCGACGCCGCCGCGCTGCACCAAACGGTGGCACGCGCCCGGCGCGCGGAGTCGGTGGGGTACCGGCGGTTCTGGGTGTCCGAGCACCACGGGGTTCCGGGAGTCGCCTCGGGCACGCCGGCTTTGCTCGCCCAGGCGGTTGCCGCGGCCACCGACACGATCCGTGTGGGCTCCGGCGGGGTCATGCTGCCCAACCACCGACCGATCGTGGTGGCCGAGGAATTCTCCGTGCTCACCGCATTGCACGGAGAACGGTTCGACCTGGGTCTCGGCCGGTCCCTGGGCTTCACCAAACCGGTGCGTGAAGCACTGGGGACCCTTAAAGCCTCTCCGAGGGACTTCTCGGCTGACATCCAAGCCGTTCGCGAGTATCTGGCGGGGTCCGCGGACGTCACGATTCGCCCGGCAGAGGCCGGCGACATCCCGATCTTCGTGTTGGGCACGGGATCCGGGCTCACCATAGCGGCCCAGCTGGGGCTACCAGCAGTGGTCGGTGGCCCGCTGCTCACGGCCGGACCGGAGGCTTTCGACGAGTATCGCGCCCAGTTCCGCCCGAGTGCCCAGCAGGCCGAACCGTACCTGATCGTGTCCACCGAGCTGTACATCGCCGACACCGCTTCCGAAGCCCGCGAGCTTGCCGTGCCCGAGGCCTGGGCCATGGCCCAGTCACGCCTCACCGGGGCTTTCCCGCCGCTCAGCCCGATGACGTCGCTGCCCGCCGACCTGACGCAACGGCAAGAACGCTACGTTGCCCAGGCTATGGCCTCAACGATCGCGGGAACCGAGGACCGGGTGCTGAGTGAGATCAGCGAGATGCTGGCGCGAACCGGCGCGGACGAGATCATGAGCACCGCATCAACCTTCGACGAATCCGCGCTGTACGCATCGGACGAAAAGCTGGCCCTGGCGATCTCCTCTCTATAGCGGACGGTCCGTTGTTGGACCCTCGCTGTGGTGTTGCTCGGACCTGGCCGACTGCTTGTCACCCGTTGACAGCGCGTGGACGAGTTGCTCCAGGGGCCCCTTGCCCCACAGCAGCGCCCACACGATGCAACCCGCGGTCACACCCAGAGTGACGGGCCAGAAGGGCTCGAGGGCCAAGAACCCGTGCAGCCTATGAACGTGTGACCCCGCTCCCGGTGTGACCATGATCCAGATCCCCCACACCAGAAGATGCGCGGTATATGCGGTTAAAGGCATGGACCCGATGACCCGGACCGGCCAGAGAAGCCGGCGCAGCGGCGTCGTACCCGCCAGAACGCACAACGCGAGGACCGCGAGCGCGAAACCTCCAGAACCGATCACTTCTCCCACT
>JAUNRO010000544.1 GCA_030544185.1 Propionibacteriaceae bacterium
TAGTGGGTGGCGGTGAACCGCCAGGTCGCCGGGTGGACCTTGTAGACGCTGTAGGTCGTGGACAGCGCCTTCGTGCCCGCCCGCAGCGCACCGCGCCGGACCGCGGTCAGCGGCCGGCTCATCCAGACCTTCTCCCCCACGTCGCGCAGCATGCTCAGCCCCCGGCCACGCCCTCATGCCAGCCGTCCGGCCCGGCCGAGCCTGCCGCATACTCCTCCAGCGGGACGGCCCCGGCCTTCCAGGTCTCCAGCACCGGCTCCACGATCCGCCACAGCTCCTCGGCCTCGTCGCCGCGGATCGTCATCAGGGGGTCACCGTCCAGGATCGAGCCGAGGATCTCGCCGTAGGGCAGCATCCGCGGCTTGCCGACCTCGGCGCGCATCTCCTTCTGCTCCAGCTCGAAGGGGTTTCCCTCGGCGTTCATCGACAGGTCGAGGACGACCGCGCCGGGCTTGATCTCCAGGATCAGCATGTCCGGCTCGTGGCTGTCGGTGAAGCCGGTCGGCACGTGCGCCGGCGGCTTGAAGGTGACGACCACGCGCTTGGACGCCGTCCCGATCGCCTTGCCCGAGCGCAGCACGAAGGGCACGCCGGCCCAGCGGGCGTTGTCGAGCTGGACGGTGAGCTGGGCCAGGGTCTCGGTCTGGCGCTCCGGGTCGACCCCCTCCTCGGACGCGTAGTCGGGGATCTCGCGATCCTCGAGCGTCCCGGCCGTGTAGCGGGCGCGGCGGCTGGCGCTGGCCGGGTCGTTGTCCCAGGGGTTGGTCGCGCGCAGCACCTGGGCCTTCAGCGACCGGATCTCCTCGGCGTCCATCGTCGCCGGCGCCTCCATCGCGAAGAACGCCAGGATCTCCAGCAGGTGGCTCTGGATCATGTCCAGCAGGGCCCCCGCGCCGTCGTAGTAGCCGGCCCGCCCCTCCAGCGCGAGCGTCTCGTCGTAGGTGATCTCGACCTTGGCGATGTGCTCGTTGGACCAGATCGGCTGGAGCAGCCGGTTGGCGAAGCGGATGCCGAGCATGTTGAGGATCGTGTTGACGCCCAGGAAGTGGTCGATCCGGTAGATGTCGTCCTCCGGCACCACCCGCAGCAGCTGCTCGTTGAGCGCCTGCGCCGACTCGAGGTCGTTGCCGAACGGCTTCTCCAGCGCCAGCCGGGTGCCGCGCGGCACACGGATCTCCTCCAGCAGCGCGCACACCTTGACGGTCACCGACGGCGGCAGCGCGAAGTAGACCACCAGCGGCTCCTCGACCGCCTGGAGCAGCGCGGAGAGCTGCTCCTTGTCGAGCGCGTCGGTCTGCACGTAGGTCGTGTCGGACACGAGCCGGTCGACGCGGTCGGCGTCCAGCTCGGACTCGGTCAGCGCCTCGCGCACCTTGGTGACCCAGGCGTCCTGGGCGAGCTCGACCCGGTCGGCGCCGACGACGCGAACGCGTCGCCCCGGCTCCTCACGCAGCAGCGTGCCGAGGCCGGGCAGCAGGAGGCGGCGGGTCAGGTCGCCGGAGGCACCGAGGATGAGCAGGGTGGTCTTCTGGTCGGACATGCCCTCAGGGTATGTGGTGCCTCGCCTCCGCGCGCGTCTCACCTTGGGTGCCGCCGGGGCGGTCCGGCACCATCAGCCAGCAGGCCGCGGTGATGATCCCCAGCGCCGTCGGCACGCCACGGTTGGTGAAGAAGGCGTGGATCTGGGAGTGGTTGCTGAGGACCTCGTACCAGGCGAAGGG
>JAUNRO010000545.1 GCA_030544185.1 Propionibacteriaceae bacterium
CGTTGCGATGCAGGCCGGTATCGACCTTGAGGTGTACCCGGGCAGTTCGCTCGCAGGCGCCGGCGGCCATCACCACCCGGGCGAGTTCTTCCTGGCTGGAGACGCCCAGATCGATGTCGGAGGCGACGGCGGGGCTGAGGTCCTCACCGGGCCCGAACAGCCAGGCAAGCAACAACCCCCGGTCGCCGTCGTCCCGCAGGGTCAGCGCCTCCCCCGGCGTGGCCACCCCCAGCCAGGTCACCCCGGCCGCACGAGCAGCCCGGGCGCAGGACAACATGCCATGGCCATAGGCATCGGCTTTGACCACGGCCATCACCGCCGCGGGGGCGACCAGTTCGGCAATCGTGGTCAGGTTGGCTGTATAGGCCGCGAGGTCGATCTCGACGCGGGCGCAATCCGGATCGATCATTCACCGGCCTCGTCCAGCCCCCAGGGCTCCTCGTCCACGCCCAACAGGGTGAGCGTTTCGGGCAGCCGCCGAGCCAACTCCTGGGGCGGCATCCCGGGCAACCGCGCCGCGGTGAAAGCCTGTACCGACGCCGCGGCCAGCGCGGCCTCGACCGGTTCGAGACCGGCGGCCAGCAAGGTGCCACAGATCCCGGCCACGACGTCGCCGGACCCGGCCTGGGCGGTACGGGCGGGGCCGGGCACGGCAATGGTGATCTGTGGGTTGTCGGGTTCGGCGACGTACTGGGTGGCGCCCTTGAGCAGCACGGTGGCCCCGGTGCGCTGGGCCGCTTCGGTCACCGACCCCATCGGGTCGGTATTCACGTCGAGTCGGGTCAACCCCAGCAACCGGGCCAGTTCACCGGCGTGCGGGGTGAGCAGGCAGTTCGCCGGAAGACGCTCCGGGAGGTAGCGCAGCGCATCGGCGTCCAGCACCACGGGTACCCGGCGATTCACCGCCTCGACGATTTCCAGGGCGCCCCGCACCCGGTTGCCCCATCCCGAACCGAGCACCATCGCCTGCACCCGGCCCGGGCTCAGCACCACATTGGGCAGCTGACGCAGTACCTCGGTGCCCACCTCGGGGGTGCCCAGGAAGCGCACCATCCCCGCACCCGACCAGACCGCGCCGAGGCAGGTGAGAACTCCGGCGCCGGGGTAGCCGGCCGAGCCGGCGTCGATGCCCACTACCCCACGGGCGTACTTGTCGGCGTCCGGCTCGACTCGGGGCCAGGCATCGGCGAGATCGTCGGGATCCCAGGCGTTGAGCAGCGGTACCTGATCAGCGAGGGCATCGGCCAGCCCGATGTCGACCAGTTCGACCTCGCCACAGGCCCGGGCGGCCGGACCGGCCACCTGACAGACCTTGTAGCAGCCGAAGGTGATCGTCACATCGGCCGGAAAACAGTCCTGATCACCCGGGTCGTCGGTATCGAGACCCGAGGGCAGGTCCACCGCAACCACCGGGGTGCCGGCCAGGCGGCAGTGCACGGCCAACTCGGCCGGGGTCCCGGTCAGGCCGGGCCGCCCGCGGATGCCGAAGATCGCGTCGATCACCAGGTCGGCGGTGTCGATGGCCGCGGTGGCCCGTTCCACCGACACCATCCGTCCACCGGCCTGCTCGAAAGCGGCCAGACCGTCCGGATGCGGGTTTCCCACCACCGCGCAGCCGAGCACCCGCACTCCGCGCCGGCACAGTCGGGCCGCGGCGAAAAGTCCGTCGCCGCCGTTGTTCCCCGGGCCGAGGAGCAACACCGCGGTCGCGCCCGAAGC
>JAUNRO010000546.1 GCA_030544185.1 Propionibacteriaceae bacterium
TCGTCGTCGGAGGGATCGGTGCTGGCGGTGGTGTCGTTCTTCCAGCTCACATCGATGCTGGCCTCGTCGACCCCCTTGCGGCCCCGAGGCTGCGGGTAGAGCGTCACGGTGGCCAGGATGTCGATGACCTGGCGCCGCAGCTCCAGCGTTCCGTTGAGGAAGGCCTCGGCCGGGTCGTCGACACCCAGGATCGGAGCCAGCGCACCAGTGCGACCGAGGAGGAGCCGCTCGGCTTCCAGCTCTTGGATGCGGGCCTCCGCCTTGCCTCGGATGCGCTGGAGGTCCCGGGCTTCGATCTCCTCGTTGTCGAACTGGTTCTCGGTCTCCCTGACCCGGGCGCGCAGCTCGCTGATCTTGGCGTTGATCCCGGCCACCCCGGGCCCGCCCTCGACCTGATGCTCGACACGCAGCGCGTCAGGCTGACTGAGCCGCTCGACGATCCTGTCGGTCACGTACTCGTCGATGGCCGGGCCGGTCCTCATCACGTGGCCGGCGCAGCGGTAGCCTCGCGGCGCGCCGGTGACCTTCTTGCCGCACACGGTGCCGTCGATCTCGACGACGGCGCCGCAACGGTAGAGGCCGCTGCCGAGGTGCTTTCGCTTGGTCGATCCGCTGGTGTTGGTGACCCTGTCGGCGTCGTCGAGCAGCTCCTGGGCGCGCCACCACGTCTCGTCGTCGACGATGGCGTCCCACCGGCCACGGATGGGCTCCCCCGCGTCATCGCGGAGGATCTGCGCCCTCCACGTGCGGCGGCGGTTGCCGTCGGCCTGGTACTCCTTCGGGGTGTACGTCGACATCCCGGCGTACCGGGGGTTGCGGAGGACGCCCAACACTGTCGAGGGTGACCACGGGCCGTCGGGCTTGATCCGCTCGGGGTCGAACTCGTACGGCTGGTTGTCCTTGACCGCGCGCGCCTTGCGGGCATCCTCCCGTTCGATCGAGACCAGGTGGGTGTGCTTCGGCCTCGGGGTGATGCCCTCGACGTCCTGGAGACCGCTCAGCGCGCGTGCGAGGCTGCGCAGCGACTCCGGGGCCTCGGTGCGGGTGAAGGCGGCGTAGATGGCGCGCACTGCGTCAGCCTCGTCGGGGATGACCTCACCCGAGACGGCGTAGCCGAGCGGCCGCATGCCCTTGGGAGCCTTGCCGAGCTGGGCGCGCTGGCGCTGTGCAGCCGACTGGCGCTTGCTCTTGCGCATGACCTCGGCCCTGGCCAGCTGGACCTTGATCCCGGCGGTGATCAACCCGTTCTCGGTGGTCAGGTCGACGTCCCCGGCCACCGACTTGAGCAGCAGCCCGCGGAACCTCGCGGCGTCGACCCAGTCTTCGAGTTGGCGCGGCTGGCGCGTGAATCGGTCCAGGTCGTAGCAGACGACTGCCGTGAACGCACCGGCCTTGTAGTCCTCGACCATCCGGTCGTAGTCGGGCCTGACCTTGGTGGCGTCGGTTGCGGTCTTCGACTGGTCGACGTAGGTCTTGACGACGGTCCAGCCTTCGCTTGCGGCGAGCCCCTCGCAGTCCTCCAGCTGGCGGTCGATCGCGAGACCTTCCATCTCACGGTCCTGGCTGATCCTCAGGTAGATGGCGGCTCGACGGGGTCCGGTGGCGGGCTTCTTCATGCCCTCCAGACTACTTCTTAGACGTTAGTCCTGTCCGGAACTCGACCACGTCGCCATCCTGCATGACGTAGTCCTTGCCCTCCATGCGGGCCTTGCCGG
>JAUNRO010000547.1 GCA_030544185.1 Propionibacteriaceae bacterium
GCTGCGGACTGATCGGACCAATTCGGGGGATACAGGTCATACATGCGCGCCTCCTGAGGTGTCGGACTCAGCGACCCCGGCCAGACCGGGAAATTGGCAGGGCGCCCGATAGTCGGGCTGCCTAGTAGTGAATAGTAGGTCCCCCAAGTTAATCCCGAGTAACCTTCTTCGAATCTGTCCGGATCGCGGACAGTCTCGGATCCCGGGACCGGTCCGGAGCGCGCGCGGATGGGCGAGAAGGTGACCGGGTGAGCGTGCATCCGGAGGTCCCCGAACTGGTCACCAAGGCCCTCCGCGCGGCGTGGTCGCGGGGTTATGTGCACGCCACGCGCACCGAGACCGGACGAGTGCTGGCCACGCTGGCAGCCAGCCGGAAGGGCACGCTCGCGGAGTGCGGCTGCGGCTGCGGAGTCGGCGCCGCCTGGCTGCGCACCGGCGCTCCGGACGCCACCCGCGTCGTCACCGCCGCCGGCAACGATCCCGACCTGGTGACCGACGCCCGCGACGTCTTCACCGGCGAAGGGATCGACGTCCTCGCCAGCGACTGGTCACACCTGCACGAACAGGGCCCGCTGTCCATGCTCGTGCTCGACGCCGACTGCGCCAGGCGGGCCGATCGCGAGGCCCTGCTCGAACTTCTCGCCCCCGGCGGCATGATCGTGATCGACGATCTGATCCCCTGTCACGGCTGGCCGCCGCGGGACAGCCGCGGGATCGACGTCATGCGCGTCGAGTGGCTCACCGATCCGCGCCTCGCCAGCGCCGAGATCCTCGTCGCCGAGGACGCCGCCGTGCTCGTGGCTGTCCGCCGCTGACGGTTTCGTCGGGGAGTCCTCAGCGGCTGCGGTCGCGCCCATCCATCGCAGCCTCAGCGGCTGCGAATGTGCAGATCGACCAGCACATCGCCACCCGGCATCACACCCGTCGCAACCCGCCAGATTTCCGAGCTCAGCCCCGTGCCGGTGGCGAAACCACCGGCGTTCGTCATGACACACACGTTCTCGAGGTCGGCCACCTCGCTGAGCGGGCTGGGCACCCCTCCCCGGCACTCGCCGAACACCTCGCCCAGGCGAGCAGTCCCCTCCTCGGCCACCGCCTGCGGATAGATCAGGCGCGCGGTGAGCTCATAGTCGTGGGTCTGGCGCCACGTGGCGGATTCGAGGCGGGCTTCGGGGGGCAGGTCGACGCGCACGTGACGCTCAACGTCGGCCATCGTCAGCTCCGAGCAGTGGTGCCCTAGCCAGTCGTTGCGACACTTCGAGCCGTATTCGTTGGTGAACCGAAACATCGGTACGCCCCAGCGGCCGGCGTTCAGCACCAGGAACACAGCGAGCGCGAGCAGCAGGCAGCCCATCACCAACAGGCCCACGGCGACGCGACGCCGACGTGATCGCCGGCGCTCCTGCCGTTGGGCCAGATGGGGATGCATGGGGGTGGCCATACACCCCATCCTGCCCCATGATTCCGAGCCGACCCAGGGTCATCTGCCGGAACCTCCTGGCTTGGTCAGCAGTCCACGGCCCGCACCGACGCGCACGACCCCGCCCGGAAATCCGGACGGGGTCGCACGAAGGCGATGATCAGCGAGCGGCCGTGCCCTCGACGTAATCGTCGTCGTGGGACTTCACCCACGCCATGAGGCCGCGCAGCTCCTTGCCGGTGGCCTCGATCTGATGAGACTCATGGGTGTTGCGGAAGTTCTGGAACTCCTTC
>JAUNRO010000548.1 GCA_030544185.1 Propionibacteriaceae bacterium
CCGCCATCGCTGACGAGATCCTCGCCCCACCGCATGTATCGAGGGACCTCTCCTCCTGGGCCCACGAACTCCGCGCCGCGCTCCTGGAGCACCGTGATGCGGCCGAACTGGTCACCTCGACCAACGCGCTCGGCCTGGGCACCGTCGATCCCACCGCCGGCGGCCGCGAACTGCTCGCCGCCGCCGGGCATCCCGAACCCGGGGCTGCCATGGCGACGCTGCTGCACTTCGTGCTGGGCCACGTCGTCGAGGAACAGACCCGGGCCCAGATGCACGCGCTGGGCGTGATCGACCGGTTCGACGCCGCCGCCTCGGAGCGCGGGTTCGCCCTGGGCGTGGACATCATCGTCCGCGGGATCGGGATAATCCGCTCCGCTACTGTCGGGGGATGAGCGTTTTCCTCGACGATGACACCGTGCGGCATCGTGCTGACCTGAGCCCTCAGGACCGGCGCGTCACCGCGGCGATGATCAGGCCGAGGATGCCCAGCGCGATGGCCCCGTAGGCCACGTACATGGCCGGGTGGGTGAAGTCGAGGAAGTGCTGCTTGCCGCCGTCGACGATCTGGGTGCGGATGGTGGCGGCCAGGGTGTCGCCGCGCGGGAACCCCACGGTGTCGATGACGGAGCGGCCGAACCACAGGCCCACGGCCGCGAACACGCCCGCGAGCGTGAGCGCCACCCAGCGCCCGTGGCGGGACCCGGCGAACAGCGCGCCGATCGTGAGCAGCGCGGCCCCGACATACATCCAGGGCCAGTGGCGAGCGGTGCCGATCCCGTCGGCGATGGTGCCCGTGATGGAGGCGGACGGCTGCCCGAGCGGGAGGGCGATCTCACCGGGTTGCAGCAGATCGAGGTAGGGGTGGAGGGTCGCGTCGGAGACGTCGCGCAGCTTGCTCTGCCCCAGCTCGGCGACGGGCGTGAGGTCGAACCAGATGGTGGGGGCCTCCAGGCTCTGGTCCCCGCGCACGTTGTCGAGCGCGGCCACGTAGGAGACCCGGGAGCGGTTGATCGATTCGTTGAAGGCGCGCTGCATCCCGGGATCTGCTGCCGCCGCGTCGACGGCGAGCCCGAGCACGCCGGAGATCTGTTCGCCGACTCCCGGGAGGTCGCGGATCTCGGCCGGCACCGCCGCGAGGGCCTCGGCGGTGAGGGTCGCGTTGAGTTCCGTCAGGACCTCCTCATCCGATGCGAGGGGGCCGACGATCTGCTGCATGGGGGCGGGCGTGCGGGCGAGCCTGTCCAGCCAGTGCGCGCCCATGCCGCCGAAGCCCAGGACCACCGCCACGACCAGGAGCGTGAACGCGATGAACGAACGCATGAAACCCATGACGCAAGAGTAGCAGTTGGCATATCTATAACCTGTATGGAATAGTTCTGCGCATGACGTATTCAGTGGCGGTCGCCGGGTGCACCGGTTACGCAGGTGGTGAGGTACTGCGGCTGCTGCTGCAGCACCCCCAGATCTCGATCGGGGCACTCACGGGCAACTCCAGCGTGGGGGACCGTCTCGGGGAGCACCAGCCGCATCTGGCCCCGCTGGCCGAGCGCATCGTCGCCCCCACCACGGCTGCCGAGCTCGCGGGGCACGACGTGGTGTTCCTCGCGCTCCCACACGGCACCTCCGCCGAGATCGCGGAGCAGCTCGGCGACGACGTGCTGATCGTCGACGCCGGAGCCGATTTCCGCCTGGCCGATGCAGGGGAGTGG
>JAUNRO010000549.1 GCA_030544185.1 Propionibacteriaceae bacterium
CTCGTCGAGCGCATTCGTGTGCAGCGAGTTGGTGCCGCCGAGCACCGCTGCGAGGGCCTCGACCGCCGTCCGCACGACGTTGTTATAAGGCTGCTGCGCCGTCAGTGAGACGCCGGCGGTCTGGGTGTGGAACCGCATCCACTGGGCCTTGTCGGACTTCGCCCCGAAGTGATCGCGCATCCATCGGGCCCAGATCCGGCGGGCGGCGCGGAACTTGGCGATCTCCTCGAAGAAGTCGATGTGCGCATCGAAGAAGAAGCTCAACCCGGGCGCGAAGGTGTCGACATCGAGACCCCGCGACAGGCCGAGTTCCACATAGCCGATGCCGTCGGCCAAAGTGAACGCGAGCTCCTGGGCAGCCGTCGCCCCGGCCTCGCGGATGTGATAGCCCGAAACCGACAGCGGTTTGTAGGCCGGCATCCGATCCGAGGTGTATTCCATCAGGTCGCCGATCAGGCGCAGGTGCGGCTCGGGAGCGAACAGCCACTCCTTCTGGGCGATGTATTCCTTGTAGATGTCGGTCTGGAGCGTCCCGTTCAGGACGGCGGTGTCGACGCCGGCACGCTCGGCGGCGACGAGATACATGCAGAAGATTGGCACCGCGGGACCGGAGATCGTCATCGAGGTCGTGATCGCCCCGAGGTCGATGCCGCTGAAGAGGACCTCCATGTCGGCGGCGGAGTCGATCGCGACACCGCAGTGGCCGACCTCACCCAACGAGCGCGGGTCGTCGGAGTCGCGGCCCATGAGCGTGGGCATGTCGAAGGCCACCGACAGCCCGCCGCCACCGGCATCGAGGATCATCCGATAGCGCTCGTTGGTCTGCTGGGCGTTGCCGAAGCCGGCGAACTGGCGGATGGTCCAGGGCCGTCCGCGATAGCCGGTCGGATAGAGCCCCCGCGTGAACGGGTATTCCCCGGGCCAGCCGATCCGCTCCATGCGATCGTCGGTGGCCTCGTCGGTCGGACCGTAGACGGGCTCGACCGTCTCGCCCGACAGGGTGGTGAAGTCCGCGTCCCGGACCTTGCCGCCCGCCACCGCGGCGTCCCAGGCGGCGATCCAGCGCTCGCGTCCATTCGTCTCGGCCATCCATGCCTCCGTTGGGTGTCTGCGTACCGTCAGGAAAATACTAGGGCACCCTAGTAACTCCTGGGAGGGAACCCGTCAGAATCTACGCGCCAGAAGACCGCGCCGCTAGGCTGGCGCGGGTGAAAACGGTCGCGATCATCCCCGCCCGGGGCGGCTCCCAGGGAGTCCCCGGCAAGAACGTCCGCCCCGTCGGCGGTATCCCGCTGGTGGCCCGAGCGGTCCACGCCTGCCGCGCGACGCGGTCGATCGAGGGCGTCTTCGTCTCGACCGACGATGCCGCGATCGCGGCGGCGGCGCGCACGGCCGGGGCGGAGATCATCGACCGCCCCGCGGAACTCGCGGGCGACACCGCCTCCAGCGAATCGGCGTTGCTGCACGGGCTCGAGGTGCTGGCCGACCGGGGTATCGACGCCGAGGTGCTGGTCTTCGTCCAGTGCACCTCCCCGTTCATCCGGCCCGAGGACCTGGACGCGGCCGTTGCGCTCGTCGCCTCGGGTGCCGCGGACTCGTCGTTCTCGGGGATCGAGACCTATGAGTTCCTGTGGCGCGATGCCGATGAGGAGAGTACGCCCGGGTCGGGCGCCATGGTCGGCCAGAACCACGCTGCCGATCACCGGCC
>JAUNRO010000550.1 GCA_030544185.1 Propionibacteriaceae bacterium
TGGCCAACGCCCGCGGTGAAGCCGCCGCCCTGGTCGAGGGGGCCGAGGCCTACCGCGCCGAGGCGGTCAACTCGGCTCAGGGTGAGGCGTCGCGCTTCAACTCGGTCTATGACGAATATGTCAAGGCCCCCGAAGTGACCCGCCGCCGGATGTATCTGGAAACGATGGAGCGGGTGCTTGGCAGCGTGAACAAGGTGATCCTCGACCAGAGCGACGGTCAGTCGCAGGGGGTCGTGCCCTATCTGCCGCTGGATCAGCTGCGCCCGACCGGCGGCGGCGCCCCCGCGCCCGCCGCGACCGGCACCGCCCCCGGCACCAGTGCCACCCCGGCGACCGCCGGCACCAACCTCGGAGGGAGCAACTGATGGCACGTCGTCGCAACTTCATGACCGCCCTGGCGCTGCCCGCGCTGTTCGTCGTCGGCATCGTCGCCATGGCCTCGATCTTCATCGTGGACGAGCGGGAAAAGGCGCTGGTGCTGCGCCTTGGCCGGGTCGTCAATGTGCAGGAGGAACCGGGCCTCGGCTTCAAGGTGCCGTTCCTCGATGACGTGGTGAAATACGACAGCCGCATCCTCGGTCTGCCGACCAACCCGCTGGAAGTCACCCCGCTGGACGATCGCCGTCTGGTCGTGGATGCCTTCGCGCGCTGGCGGATCGTCGATGTGGTGCGCTTCCGTCAGGCCGTCGGCACCGGCGGGATTGACGCCGCGCTGACCCGGCTTGACCCCATCGTCAACGCCGCCATCCGCGAGGTGCTGGGTTCGGTCCCCTCGACCACGGTTCTGTCCGACGACCGGACGGTGCTGATGAACCAGATCCGCGACGAGGCGCGGCGCAATTCGGCCGGTCTCGGCGTCGAGGTGATCGACGTGCGCCTGACCCGCACCGACCTGCCCGAGCAGAACCTGAATGCCACCTATGCCCGCATGCGCGCCGAACGTGAACGCGAGGCCGCAGACGAGATCGCCCGCGGGGGCGAGGCCGCGCAGCGCGTCCGCGCCGCCGCCGACCGGACCGTGGTGGAACTGACCTCCGAGGCGCGCAAGCGGGCCGAGGTGGTGCGCGGTGAGGCGGATGCCGAACGCAACTCGATCTATGCCGCCGCCTTCGGGCGCGACCCCGAGTTTTTCGCCTTCACCCGGTCCATGACCAGCTACGAACGCGCGCTGCGCGGCGAGAACAGCAGCATCGTCATGCAGCCCGATGGCGAGTTCTTCGACTATCTGAAAAGCGATGGGGCAGCCGGTGCGACCCCGCCCGCGACACCCGCGCCCATCCCGCAGGATCAGGCCGATGTGCTGGATGTGACGGAGGACGAAGATCTGGTCACGCCGACCATCACCGACCGCGACGGGAACGAGCTTGGCGCGGCGGCAGGCGTCCGGCTGACCCCGATGCCCGAAAGCCTGACCGCCCCGCCCGAGGAAGGCCCGGCGATCCTGCTGCCCGAAGGGCCGGGAACCACGGGCGAGCCGGTCCAGCCCGGCGAGACCCCCGCCGACCCCGAGGCGCCCACCGCGGCCGATGCCCCGCCCGCTGAAGCGCCGCCCGCCGAGGCACCGGCCGGGGAAGCCCCGCCGGCAGCGCCGGGCAACTGACACCAGCAGGGGGCGGGCCGCAGGGCGCCGCCCCTTCTGCAATGAAAGTCACGATCAGTTCACCGCGTGAGAGCGTGGTTTATTTGCCACTCGCC
>JAUNRO010000551.1 GCA_030544185.1 Propionibacteriaceae bacterium
CTCGTCGAACCCCTTGCGGCCCCGAGGCTGCGGGTAGAGCGTCACGGTGACCAGGAGGTCGATGACCTGGCGCCTCAGTTCCAGCGGTCCGTCGAGGAACGCCTCGGCCGGGTCGTCGGCGCCGAGGATCGGTCGGAGCACATTCGAGCGGCCGCTGAGCAACCTCTCCGATTCGAGCCGTGCGATCTCGCCCTCGGCGAAGGAGCGGCGTGCGTTCAGATCGGAACCCCTGATCTCACCCCTCGCGTGTTCGAGCTCGGCTTCGATGATGCTGGCTCGCCGCTTGCTGATCTCGGCCTCGATCCTGTTCGTTGCCTCGGTCCTGGAGGGCATTGGGACCTTCTTGAGCACGTCCTCCTTCGCAAGCCGCTTGACGATGATGTCGGTCACGTACTGGTCGATGGCGGGACCAGACCTGACCAGGCTCGTCATTGGCTCCTCGCCGGGAGCCTCGACGGGCTTGACGTGCTTGGCGCAGCGATAGCCGCGTGGTCCGCCGGTGACCTTGTGCCCGCAGATCGAGCCGTCGACCTCGACGACGACGCCGCAGCGGTACAGGCCCGAGCCGAGATGCTTCCGCTTGGTGGAACCGGTGGTGTTGGTCACCCGCTGCCGATCGTCGAGGATGGCCTGTGCCTTCCACCACGTCTCCTCGTCGACGATCGCCGTCCACAGCCCGCGGATCGACTTGCCCTCGTCGTCGCGCAGGATCTGCGCCTTCCACGTGCGGCGTCGGTTGCCGTCGGCGTGCTGCACCTTGGGCGTGTACGTGCTCAGCCCGGCGTACCGGGGGTTGTGGAGGATGCCGCTCACGGTGGAGGGGTTCCACGGCCCGTCGGCCTTGATCTTCTTGGGGTCGAACACGTAGGGCTTGTTGTCCTTGAGCAGTCGCTCCTTGCGTGCGGCCTCCCTCTCGATGGAGACGACGTGGGTGTGCTTCGGCCGCTGGGCGATCCCCTCGACCTTGGTCCCGGGGTCCCCGCTGAGTGCCCGGGCCAGTGAGCGCAGCGACTCCGGGTCCTCGGTCCGCGTGAAAGCCGCGAAGATCGCGCGCACCGTTGCGGCCTCGTCCTCGATCACGCCCCCTTGCACGGTGTAGCCCAGGGGACGCATCCCCTTGGGAGGCCTGCCAAGCGTGGCGCGCTGCAACTGCGCCCTGCTCTGGCGGATGGACTTCATCTCCATCTCCTGGGCCGCGACCGCCGCCTTCATCCGAGCGAACGTGCGGCCGGTGCTCGTGGTCAGGTCGGCCTCACCGTTGGCTGTGACGAGGGCCAGTCCTCGGAACCTGGCGGCGTCGATCCAGTCCTCCAGCTGGCGCGGCTGGCGGGTCAGCCTGTCTAGGTCCCAGCAGATGATCGCGTCGAATAGACCGGCCTCGAAGTCGGCGACCATGAGGTCGTACTGCTCGCGCAGGGCCGTGCGGGAGTATGCGCTGATGCTCTGGTCGACGTAGGTCGCCACGATCTCCCAGCGCTTCAACAGCGCCATGCGTTCGCAGTCCTCGCGCTGGCGGTCGATGGCCAGCCCATCCATTTCACGGTCCTGGCTGATGCGCAGGTACATCGCGGCCTTGCGGGGCGTGTCGTCGAAGAGGCTCATGCCCTCCAGACTACTTCTTAGACGTTAGTCCTGTCCGAAACTCGACCACGTCTCCATCAGCCATCACGTAGTCCTTGCCCTCCAGGCGCATCT
>JAUNRO010000552.1 GCA_030544185.1 Propionibacteriaceae bacterium
GCTGAGCACCGCGGATGACGTCGTCAGGCGCCGCTGGCCAGCGAGGCGTCAGCCGCCCAGCGCACCCTGGGCGCGCTGGATGGCGGCGCGGGCCTCCTCGATCTTCTGCTGATAGAGACCGAGGTCGCCCTGGCGCAGGGCGTCCTGGGCCTCGTTGAACGCAGTCGAGGCCTCGCCGAGGGCCCGGACCGCGGCGGGGTTGTCGGCCGGCCCGGGCTGCGCGTCCGGCCCTTCGGCGCCGGCTTCCACGGTGTCGGGCGCGTCCTCTCCCTCGGTCTCACCCTCACCGGTCGAAGCGCCAGCATCGCCGCCGAACACCTGGTCCAGCGCCTCCTGCAGCGTGTCCCCGATGCCGACCCGCTCACCGAAGCGAACCGTGACGAAGGTCAGCGCCGGATAGGAACCCTGGCCAGCTGCCTTCTGGGTATAGATCGGCTGGGCATACAGCAGACCGCCACCGAGTGGGAGCGTCAGGAGATTGCCATAGACGACCTGGGCGGAGCCCTGGTTGAGATAGGGCCGCAGACGGTTGGCGACCGACTCGTCGGTGACCATCGCGTTGAAGCTCTGGTTGGGACCGTCGACCTGCTGGGTGTCGTTCATCCGCAGAATCCGCATGCGGCCATATTCCGGGCTGGCCGCATCGGCGTTGACGGCCATGAAGGCGGCCAGGTTGTTGCGTCCGCGGGGCACGAAGACCGAGGTCTGGGAGAAGTTGGCCTGGGTGTCGCCCGGCCACTTGATCGACAGCAGATAGGGGTTCTCCCGCTGGTTGTTCTGCGCAACCGGGTCGTTCGGGGTGACCCAGAGGTCGTTCTGCTGGAACCAGGCCATCGGATCGGTCACGTGATAGCGACCCAGCACCTCGCGCTGGACCTTGAACAGGTCGTCGGGATAGCGCAAATGCTCCAGCAGCGCCGGGGAGATATCGCCGCGCGGGGTCACCGTGTCCGGGTAGGCCTTCTTCCAGGTTTGCAGAACGGGGTCCGACTCGTCCCACTCATAGAGTTTGACGCTGCCGTCATAGGCGTCCACGACGGCCTTGACCGAGTTGCGGATGTAGTTGATCCGCGTGTCCGGGGTCACCGTGGTGCCCCGGGTCTGGGTGTCCGAGGTCGCATCGTCCAGCGAGATCCGGTGGGAGTTCGGATAGTCGTTGGAGGTGGTGTATGCGTCGACGATCCAGACGACGCGGCCCTCGACGAGCGCGGGATAGCTATTGGAATCGACCGTGAGCCACGGCGCCGCGGCCTGCACGCGCTGCCTGGGCGTACGGTCATAGATGATCTTGGACGCCTCGTTCACCCGGCCGGACAGCAGGATGTTGACGTCGGCCATCTTGGTGGCATAGAGCAGCCGGTTGAACCAGGAGCCGATCGGCACCCCGCCCTCGCCGCTGTAGGTGTTGCGGCGCTCACCACCGGCGTCGCCGCCGCCGGGGGTGTCGAGCTCGACCGGCGGAGTGCCGGCGGGCGCACCGACGATCGAGTATTCGCTGTGCTGCTCGCCAAAATAGATCCGCGGCTGGTGCTCCGCGAGCGGGCCGACCGGCGGCATGTCCCGCACGAGCCATTCGGGTTCGCCACCGGGCTGACGGCGGTTGCCATAGGAGGCCACGAGGCCATAGCCATGGGTGTAGACCGTGCGGATATTGTTCCACGAGCGATCCTGCAGTCCCTCCAGGTC
>JAUNRO010000553.1 GCA_030544185.1 Propionibacteriaceae bacterium
GCGTGGTGCATGTAGACCGTGCCCTCGGGCATGCGCACCGAGACGATGGCGCGGGCGGCGATGACACCGTTGCGGTTGACGGCCTCGATCCAGTCGTTGTCCTTGACGCCGATCTTGGCGGCGTCCTTCTCGCTCATCCAGATGGACTGCCCGCCGCGGGCCAGACTGAGCATGAGCAGGTTGTCCTGATACTCGGAGTGGATCGACCACTTGTTGTGCGGGGTGAGGTACCGCACGGTGAGGCCGACACCCTCGGCGTCGGGCTGACCCAGCTCGGGCTCGCCGTAGAGCAGGTGCATGTTGAGCGGCGGCCGGAACACCGGCAGCGACTCACCGGACTCGCTCAGCCAGTCGTGGTCGATGTAGAACTGCTGCCGGCCGGTCACCGTGTGCCAGGGCTTGAGCCGTTCGACGTTGACGACGAACGGGCTGTAGCGCCGCCCGCCGTGCTCACTACCCGACCATTCCGGGGAGGTGATGACCGCCTGCGGCTGCACCTGGGTATCGGTGAAGGTGATCTGCTTGCCGGCCTCGTCCTGGGACAGGTCGGCGAACTGCATCCCGGTCCGCTTCTCCATCTGCTTCCAGCCCTCGGTGGCGAGCCGACCGTTGGCCGTGCCGGAGAAGTGGAGGATCGCTTCGCAGACGTCGCGGTCCTTGGCCAGGGACGGCTGCCCGTCGGCGACGCCGCCGTGGACGACGCCGTTGCGGCCCTTGAGCTTTTCGACCTCCGGGGTGGGATCGAAGGTGATGCCCTTGGTCACCATGCCGAGCTTGGTGGCCAGCGGGCCGATCGCGGACCACTTCTCGAAGACCTTCGGGTAGTCGCGCTCGACCTCGATCATCTTCGGCATGGTCTTGCCGGGCACCGCGTCGCACTCGCCGGCGCGCCAGTCCTTGACGACACCGCGCGGGTAGGCCATGGCGTCGGGCGTGTCGTGCTGCAGCGGCGCGAGCACGAGGTCGGTGCGCACGTCGAGGCGACCCACCGAGAGCTGGCTCACCTTCTCGGCGAGCAGCTTGAACGTGGCGAAGTCGCTCTTGGCCTGCCACGGCGGGTTGATCGCCGGGTTGAAGGAGTGGACGTACGGGTGCATGTCCGTGCTGGACAGGTCGTACTTCTCGTACCAGGTGGCCGCGGGAAAGACGAGGTCGGAGAACAGCGTCGTGCTCGTCATGCGGAAGTCCAGGCACATGAGCAGGTCGAGCTTGCCCTCGGGCAGGTCATCGTTCCACGTGACCTCCGAGCCGCGGTGTCCTTCGGCGGCGGGCTCGGCGCGCAGGGCGTTGTCGGTGCCCAGGAGGATCTTGTTGAAGTACTCGTTGCCCTTACTGCTGGAGCCGAGCAGGTTGGACCGCCAGACGGTGAGCACCTTGGGGTGGTTGTGCTCGCCGTCGGGGTCTTCGGCGACGAACTTCAGCCGCCCGCTCTTGAGCTCGCGGACGATGTAGTCCTTGGGCGCCATGCCCTCGGCCTTGGCGGCGTCGCAGTGGTCGAGGATGTTGCCCGCGAGCGTCGGGAAGCTCGGCATCCAGCCCATCCGCGCGGACGCGGCGAGCAGGTCCGCGGGTGACTTGCCCTGCCACATCCCCGTGCCGGTGGCCGCGGCGAGGGTGTCGGCGCCGTGCGCGTCGTAGCGCCACTGGCCGGTGTGCAGGTAGAAGAACGCGGCCGAGATGTTCTG
>JAUNRO010000554.1 GCA_030544185.1 Propionibacteriaceae bacterium
TTGCGCTGGAGAACGAGGTACCGGACAAACTTGGTCGCCAAGTAGTTGGCGTAGTTCTCGGTCTCCGCCCGTGTGTTGAACATGCCCGCGATGAAGTAGGTCTGGGTGCAGGCCGAGCCCGGTGAGAGCGGGATCGGTTCGCCGAGGACATACGACACCTCGCGGCCATGCCCGTCACCAGCCATCGGAAGGAGCACCTTCCACCGGTCGATCCACTGGTGGTTCCTCTGGATCTGGTCGGGGCGGCTGTAGCCGATCTTGGTTGAGTAGATCAGCGGGATTGATCCGTCGAATGGCTCCGGGACGCTCCCTGGATAGTTTGATCGCATGGTGAGCCCGAAGGGCTTCGTCACCGAGCACTGCTGCTCGACGCTGCCCCCGGAACCGGGGGTCGCCTTGTGGATGATGGCCATGGCTCGGTTGTCGCGGACAAGAACGCCCTCACCATCGCGTAAGTCGCGCAGCATCGTCGAGCGGACGACTCCGTCGAACCGGGTAGAGAACTCGCAGTCGCCGTCGTGCTCGCGGTCCCACAGGAAGTAGGAGACCCCGCCCTTGATCTCAACGCCGGGGAAGCAGTCGAAGAGCTTGGGGTTGTCGACGAGCTTCGCCAGGCGACGATCGTTGATCATCTGGGCCCGGAAGTCGTCCAGCCCCTTGCCGCCGGCGAACCAGCGAGACGGCGTGATCATCAGCACGTAGCGGGGGTCGAGCGCGATCGCCTCTTCGACGAAGCGGTGGTAGATCGTTGAGGCCGTGGCGCCGAAGCCCTCGGTGCCGACCTGGTAGGGCGGGTTCCCGACGATGACATCGAACTTCATGTTGGCCATCTCCTTTGTGGGGTAGGCCCCGTGGATGAACGAGTAGGCGTAGTTCTCGCGGTCTTCGCCGCGCTCAAGGTCGTCGGAGGCCCGGCACAGCTTGCATTTGCCACCGGCGTCGAAGTCATGCTCGGCGGGGACGAAGGGCAGGTTCCCCTGCGGATCGTCGAAGCGCACCACGCTGTGGAGACCCGAGGCGTCGGCCGAGCAGTAGACGCTGCGACGCGAGACGATGCCGGTCATCTCGGTGATGGCGGTGCCGAAGAGCATGTTGCGGAAGATGTGCTCGCGGCGCTTGGTGAAGTCGGGCTCCCACTCGGCCAGGCCATCGAACAGACGGGTGGCGGCCTCGCGCAGGAAGACCCCGGACTTGCTGAACGGGTCGAGCCAGACGTAGTCCGGCCGGCTCCATACCTCCTCGGGCAGCAGGTCCAGCATGGCCTTGGCCAGCTTGGGCGGCGTGGGCACAGCGGAGTTGCTGAGCTGCGCGAGGCAGTCGAGGATGTCGGGGACGTGGCTCCCGAACCGGTTGGTGGTGGTCATGCTCGCGCCTTCCTGGGTGCAGTCACCGGCTGCGGGTTGTCGGCCAACATCGAGTAGTGGATCGGCACCTCGTCGAGCTTGGGCACCGAGAAGAGATCCATCTGGTCGGCCTCGACGGCGGTGGACCACTCGCGGGTGAAGGTGCCGTTGCGGCCGGCGCGGTAGTCGACCCACTCGATCGTGTCGAGGTCGGTCAGGGTGTTGGCCAGGATGATGTTGGTCTCCAGGATGGCGTCGACGGCGCTGGCGAAGCCGGGGGTCGGCACCTTGGTGTTGAGGTCGTTGTCCAGGTGGGACTGCAGCACGTGGCGCATCCGCT
>JAUNRO010000555.1 GCA_030544185.1 Propionibacteriaceae bacterium
CAGACAGAGTTCTGTCTGCGAGGTCAGGTTTGGTCTGCGAGGTGGCTCAGGAAAGGGCGAGGATCAGCGCTTCCCGCGATTCAGGCGCAGGGGTCTAGGGCTGGGTCGGGCGGCCGGGGAGGATGGGGCCGCGGATCCCGGCCTCGGCGAGGGCGCGTTGGGCGCGGCCGCGCACCGCCCGCATCGGGCCCCACTGCTGGTTCGGGCCGGTCTTGATCAGCACCTGCACGGTCATCGTGCCGGCCTCCATCGAGCCGATGCCCAGCACCGACGGCGCCTCCAGCAGTTGCTCGGCGTACTCCGGCTCCTCATCCATCCGGCCGACGGCGGCGCGCAGCACGTCTTGCACCTTCTCGGGATCTTCGTCGATCGCGACGGGGATGTCGATCACCGCCGTCGAATAGCCCTGGGACACATTGCCCAGCGTCAGCACCTCGCCGTTGCGCACGTACCAGACGGTGCCCGTGGCGTCGCGCAGCTTCGTCACCCGGAGCGTGACCTCCTGGACGGTGCCGGTCAGATCATCGATGCGGATGAGGTCGCCCACCCCGAACTGGTCCTCGGTCAGCATGAAGATCCCGGACAGGTAATCCTTCACCAGCGACTGCGCCCCGAATCCCAGCGCCACCCCACCGACACCGGCCGAGGCGATCAGCGGGCCCATCGGCACCCCGAAGATCGCCAGCACCGTGAGGACGACGACCACCAGCAGCACGACGTCGACGATGTTGCGCAGCAGCGAACCGAGGGTCTTGACGCGCTGGCGGTGCCGCTCGGTGCTGATCCCACTGGCGCGAGCGAGGATCCGGCGCGCGTGGGCGCCCAGATCGTCGACTTGGGAGCGTTCACGCGCGACGAGGGTCTTGACGGCGCGGCGGATGATGAACGTCAGCACGATGCGCAGCACCAACGCGACGGTGATCACGATGCCGGCCAGCAGCAGGTTCTCCCAAAGATCAGGCATGGGTCCCATTGTGCCGAAGGGGGCGTCTGCGAATGGTCACCGGGTTTCGACACGGGCATGGCCCTCGTCCCTCAGACCAACCCGGCTCAACCAGGGTCAGATCCCGTGGCTTCGGGCGAAGGCGACGAATCTGGCGGCCCGCTCGGGAGGGTTGAGGTCCTCCACCCACTCGATGACTGTTTCCTCGTCGATGTCGGAATCGGTCACCCAGAACGTCACGTTCGCCCCCGGGTAGTGCTCCTCGAACCAGCCATCCTTCACCAAGCCCGCCATGGCGTCGACGATCCAGACGAACTTGGTGGCCCGGTACAGCACGAACTGCTCGGCGGGCACGTCCTCCGCCAGCGGGGCGATCTTCTCCGCCAGGGCGGAGAGCGCGTCGGGCTGGGAAGCGATGAGGTCCCACTCGTCGGTCACCCAGGGGAGGTAATCGGCCAAGTGAGGGTACTCCTCGTCGTTGGCCTGCTGATGGGCGGCCGTGAGGGCAGCGGCCACGATCGTGTCGGCCGAGTCGTCGCTGAACAACCCCACCGCGACGATGTCGTCACGCTCGCCCGTCAACCGCGGCAGGGCGTCGAGAATCGCCGCACGCAGTTCGTCGAGGTGCGGATCCAAGCGGTCCAGCCAGTGCTGGATCAGGGTGGCGTCATCCATGCCCCGAACTGTATCTGCCATCCCACCCCCAGGGGGATA
>JAUNRO010000556.1 GCA_030544185.1 Propionibacteriaceae bacterium
GTGGGCGATGATGCAGAAGTTGCGAATGAGCTCCGGCGGCGTCGACGCGACGGCGATCCGGGAGGCTGCGGACTCGCTCACCTGAGGTGCCATAGAACGTGGGTTCCCTTTCTCGTGGACCGATCTCTCATTGTTCCACACCGCCGCCCGCCCGGGTTCCACGCCGCGGCGGTCCTAGACTGGTCCGCATGGCCGACGACACCCGCGGGATCGCACCGCTGTCCGCGATGAGCTTCAACCTCCGCTACCCGGCTCTCGACCGGAATCCGTGGCGGCGGCGCAGGCCGGTGGCCGCCGCGCTGCTCCGCGCCTCCGCACCGCACCTCGTCGGCACCCAGGAGGGCGTCCTGCGCCAGCTCACCGAGCTCGTCGCCGGGCTGCCGGAGCACTACGCGTGGCTCGGCGAGGGGCGCGACGGCGGGGATTCCGGCGAGTTCACCGCGGTGATCTACGACTCGCGCCGGATCGGGATCGACGCCGTCGACGTGCAGTGGCTCTCGGATCGCCCGCGGGTGGCCGGATCGATCGCCTGGGGCGCCCGCCATCCGCGCACGCTCACCGTCGTCGACTGCACCGATCTGCACACCGGGCGGGGCATCCGGTTCCTCAACACCCACCTCGACCACCGGTCCGAACGCGCCCGTGAGCGCTCGGTCGACGCCCTGCTCGCCGCGATCGCCGAGGCCGGCGGGCGCGACTGCATCCTCACCGGCGACTTCAACGTCACCCAGGACTCCCCCGTGCACGCCCGCCTGGTCTCCGAAGGTGGCATGGCCGATGCGGTGGACGGCGCGCCCGGTCCGGACGCGGACATCAACACCTTCCACGCCTATCGCGGCCCGCGGCGCGAGAACCGCCGGATCGACTGGATCCTCCACTCCGCGGGTCTGCGCCCGGTCCGCACCCGGGTCAACCTGTTCGGCCGCGGGAAGCAGTACCCGTCCGACCACTTCCCCATCGAAGCCGATCTCGTGCCGGCCGGTCCCGGAGCCGCCGGCATCGGGACGGCCGGCGCCGCACCCGCCTGAGCCCCGCCGCCGCAGCGATGCCGGCGAGTCCGGGCGGCGGGTCCGCGGCCGCCCGGGTGGCGCGCGGCCGAGCCGTGCGCACCGCTGGGGAGGCCGCGCGGCGGAGCCGGTATCGTGAGGGTCATGAGTCTGAAGAACCTCGCCCGGCGCGCTCTCAACGCGGGCGTGCGCAGCGGCGTACGCTACGCGTCCCGGAAGCTCCAGGATCCGGCGGCCCGGTCCGCGCTCGGCGATCTCATCGGCGGCCGCGAGCCGGCGACCGTGCTCGAGGAGTACCGGGACCAGCCGCGACGTCCCGGCTCCCCGGATCCCCGTGAACGGGACTCGGGCACCGCACCCGGTGGGACGGGCCGGGGCCGCAGGGCGCAGCGGCCCCGCAGCGAGGAGTACGACCGGGCGAAGCCGGCTGCCCGCTCCCGCCCGAAGCAGCGCTTCCCGCAGCGGCCGACCGGCGGGTACCCCGGCGACCACACCGGCCCGATCCGCCCGCTCTACGCTCCGGATCTCGACGGCGATGCCGATCCGGGCGAGATCGTGTGGGGCTGGGTGCCGTTCGAGGAGGACCATTCGAAGGGCAAGGACCGGCGCGGCGGCCACCGGCCTGCGCCGCCGCCACG
>JAUNRO010000557.1 GCA_030544185.1 Propionibacteriaceae bacterium
ATGGTCAAGGGCATGGGCGGGGCGATGGACCTGGTCATGGGCGCCAAGAAGGTCATCGTGCTCATGGACCACGTCGCCAAGGACGGGTCCTACAAGATCGTCAAGACCTGCGACCTGCCGATCACCGGGCTGCAGGTGGTCCAGCGCATCATCACCGACCTCGCGGTGATCGACGTGACGCCCGAGGGGCTCGTCCTGCGCGAGGTCGCCCCCGGCGTCACCGTCGAGGAGGTCGTCGAGAAGACCGGCGCACCCCTGACGGTCGCCGTCGACGAGCCCACCCCCGAGCCGACGCCGCCCACGGAGTCCTGACGGGCCGCTGACGCCACCGGCGCGGCCCGACGCCCCCGCGCCCTCAGGGCCGGGGGCGTCGCGCGTGCGGTCCTGTGGTGGTTCAGTCTCGGGTGCCGCGCAGGTAGCCGGCGCCCCAGGTCAGGTGCATGGTGGCCAGCACGCCCGGCATCCGGGCCAGCACCCCGACCGGCTGGTCGCGGGCGATCCAGGCACCCCCCAGGGTGACCAGTGCCGCATACCCCGCAGGGATCAGCCAGGCCGGGCGCCAGGCGAGCCCCGCGACCGAGCCGGCCACCAGCCCGGCCACGGCGACCGGCGGCGCGAGATAGCGGGCGTTGACCGACTCCGGGTGCCGCTGGGTGACCTGCCGGCGCCACTGACCGGTCGTGAAGAACTGGTGCGCCAGGTCTCGCCAGGTGGCGCGCGGCCGGTAGGTGACCGTCAGCGTCGGGTCGAACCAGACGATGCCCCCGGCCTCGCGGATGCGGTAGTTGAGCTCCCAGTCCTGCGCGCGGCTGAAGTGCGGGTCGTAGCCGCCCACGCGCTCCAGCCACTCCCGCCGGAAGCAGCCCAGGTAGACCGTGTCGGAGGGGCCGGCCTGGCCACCGGTGTGGAACTTGGACGCCCCGATCCCCAGCGGTGAGGTCATCGCGACCGCGACCGCCTGCTGCAGGTCGTCCAGGCCCTCGGCCTGCATGAGCCCACCGACGTTGGCCGCCCCGGTCTCCTCGAGAACCTCGACCGCCCGTCGGATGTAGCCCGGCGACAGCTCGCCGTGGCCGTCCATCCGGACGATGATGTCGTGGTGGGCGGCGCCGATCGCGGCGTTGAGCCCGTCCGGGGTGCGCCCGGTCGGGTTGTCGACGACGACGATGCGCGGGTCGGACGCCGCCAGGGCGTCCGCGACCTCATGGGTGCGGTCCGTGCTGGGACCCACGGCCACCACGGCCTCGAGCTCCCCCGGATAGTCCTGGGCCAGCACCGACCCGACCGCGTCGGCCAGGTGACCTTCCTCGTTGAGGATCGGCATGATCACCGACACGGGGTCGTAGCGGTGGCCGGGTGAGGAGGTCACGGTTCGAGCCTACCCGGGCCGCTGGATGTTTCCCGGTCTCGGGCGACCTCGCGCGTCTCACAGGTTCTGGACAGCGCAGTGGCCTAGGGTGCTCTTCGTGCCGCACGATCCCGAGGACGACTGGACCCGCCCCATCCCGCGCACCCCGCGCGACCGGGGTGGGCGCGCCGACTGGAGGAGCAGCGAGGAGACCCAGTTCATCCCGCAGCAGGAGCGGTATGAGGAGGCGCACCGGGGGCGGGACCGGCACCGTGACGGGTGGGATGACGACCGCT
>JAUNRO010000558.1 GCA_030544185.1 Propionibacteriaceae bacterium
ATGTTCATCCTCTTCATGGACGACACCGACGCCGTCGATTCGCCCTACATCCAGGTGGAAAAATCGCCTGACGGCACGCTGATCGCTGCAGAGATCTCCAGCAACCAGTTTCTTTCCAAAGCGCACCAGCTTTCGGGCGATCAGGTCCAGTACCTACTCGACCAGGGTTGGCATCCTCCGATGCCGGACGAGGCTGACGGAAATCCGAACTTCAACGGCATGCTCGACGCGTCCCAGGCAGACGACATGGCCTTGTCACTCACCGCGACTCTACGATTCGTGTTCGGGGTTGCTCATCCCACTGATCTTCTCGTGGATGGTCACGACACACCGGACGAGGAGGACGGCCCTTCAGATTCGTTCGAGGGCGAGATCTCTGCAGCGTGGTCCAAGTTCGCCAAGCACTTCGAAAGCCGCGTCAGGGCCCTGGACCCAGAGGAGCGCCTGGTCATTCCGGTGCTCCCTGAGCGACGTGACGATGCGCCGTTCGTGCGAGTCTTCACGACGAGCAGTGGGCAACTGCTCATAGCCGAGGTGTCCGGTAATCAGGTACTCTCTCGTGCCTCACGGCTTTCCGCCGCTCAGATCGGCGATCTGTTGAACCTCGGTTGGGAGCCTCCATCCGCACCGAACGACGACCTCCAGACTCCGAACTTCCACGTGCTCGCCAGGATTGACGACATCGACGTCGTCTCCCACCTGGTCGTCGACACCTTCCGCTCTGTGTTCGGCGTGCCTCACCCGTCATTTCTTGATCCCGCCCCCCGCGAGGATCAGCTCCACAGTGCAGTTCCGGCTGGCGATCCTCACCAGGACGAAGATCGGCTTCCGATAGATCAGCCGTTCCAGGCATCTAATTTGGACGAGCTTCGTTGGGCGGTCTCCCACGTCATCAGAAACACCTACGGCACGTACGTCCCACCCGATCGGGACGGAGTGTTTGCGCTCCGCCAAGGAAGCGCAGGCCTGCTTGTTCAAGTCAGAGAACCTGGAGCAGTTTCGGTAACCGCTTTCGCAGTAACCAAGATGCGTCATCCCGAGTTGGCCACTGAGTTTCTCAGCCGACTGAACGAGGATGCGCTGTACGTCCGGTTCCATGTCGACGGTGACTCAGTCCTGGCTAGCTGCGACTTCCCTGCCGCCCCATTCATTCCGGCGCATCTCATCGAGGTCATGGTTACCGCGAGCAAGCTCATCGACGAGGTCGACGATGAGATAGCCGAGATCACCGGCGGAGCAGTCCTCTTCGGCGGGGACTATCGGGATGTGGACGACGCCGAAGAAGACGGAAACTCCGACGACGACGACCTCCCGGAGGAGCTGCTGGCTCTCATCCACATGGACAACGAGCCAGGCGTTGATGTCGATCCCGAGCTCGCCGCGCGGGTCATGCGGAGAGACAGGTCGTTGATCCTCGACTGCATTCGCCAATGCGAGGAGCAGGCGATTGAATGGCGTACCTCTGCCGAGCAGGAGGATGACGACGAGACCGCCGAGGTCTGCTGGGGCGAGGCTCACGCGTGGGAGGACATGGCATCGCTCCTACGTCGAGCACTGCCTTTCACCATCGAGTGATAGTGCCCCCAGTCGGACTCGAACCGACACTGAAACGGTTTTAAGCCGTCTGCCTC
>JAUNRO010000559.1 GCA_030544185.1 Propionibacteriaceae bacterium
CACCAGCGCGGTATTGCCTGCGATCAGGTCGGCGGCCTTCTCGGCGACCATCATCACCGGGGCATAGATGTTGCCGTTCGAGATAGTCGGGAATACCGACGCGTCGACGACGCGCATGCCCTCGGTGCCGTGGACCTTCATGGAATCCGGGGCGACCACGGCCAGCTCGTCGACGCCCATCCGCGCGGAGCACGAGGGGTGCAGCGCGGTCTCGGCGTCCCGGGCGATCCAGTCGAGGATCTCCTCATCGCTCTGCACGTGCTCGCCGGGGGAAATTTCCCCGCCGTCGAAGGCGGCGAACGCCGACTGCGACAGGATGTGGCGGGCCGAGCGCACGGCCTCCACCCACTGCTTGCGGTCATCGGGGGTCGACAGATAGTTGAACCGGATGGCCGGGTGCTCATAGGGATTCCCCGAGCGGATGTGCACATCGCCGCGGCAGTCGGAGTTCATCGGGCCGATGTGCACCTGGTAGCCGTGGCCCTCCGGCTTGCCCGATCCGTCATAGCGGACCGCGATCGGCAGGAAGTGGAACATCAGGTTCGGATAGTTCCGGTCCTCGGTGGTGCGGATGAATCCGCCGCCCTCGAAGTGGTTGGACGCCCCGACGCCCTTGCGAGAGAACAGCCAGCGCGCGCCGATATAGGGCGCCTTCCACATCGCCAGCCAGGGCGCGATGGACACGGGCTGGAGGCTGTGGTGCTGCAGGTACACCTCGAGATGGTCCTGCAGGTTCGCGCCCACACCCGGCAACTCGACCACCGGGCGTACCCCCGCCCGGCCCAGCACCTCCGGATCCCCGATGCCGGCGAGCTCCAGCAATTGCGGTGAGTTGAACGCGCCGCCGCAGAGGATGACCTCCCCCGCGCGCACCTCGTGGGGGCGCTTGAAGCGGTCATAGGTCACCCCGGTCACCCGGTTGCCCGCCATCGTCAGCCCCGTCACCATCGCCATCGTGACGACGTGCAGGTTCTTGCGGTGGCGGATGGGGGTGAGGTACGCGCGGGAGGCGCTCCAACGGGTCCCCCGATAGACGTTGCGATCGAACGGGGCGAAGCCCTCCTGGCGATAGCCGTTGACGTCATCGGTCAGCGGATAGCCGGCCTGCTGGACGGCCTCGAAGAACGTCGCGAACAGCGGCGACGACGCCGTGCCGCGCTCGAGGATGAGCGGGCCGGCCCCGCCGCGCCACGCGTCCGCCCCGGCGGTCGTGGTCTCCATCCGCTTGAAATAGGGCAGGCAGTGCGCGAAGTCCCAGGCGTCCATGCCGTCGTTCTCCAGGGCCCAGCGGTCGAAGTCCATCGGGTTGCCGCGCTGGAAGATCATGCCGTTGATCGACGACGATCCCCCGATCACCTTGCCGCGGGTGTGGGAGATGCGCCGCCCGCCCATGTAGGGCTCAGGCTCGGACTGGTAGCGCCAGTCATAGAGCGGGTTGCCGGAGGGGAACATCAGCGCCGCCGGCATGTGGATGAGCGGGTCGAAGGCGAAGTCGGAGCCCGGCCTCCAGCACGAGCACGCTGGTCGAGCGGTCGGCGGAGAGCCGGTTGGCGAGCACCGAGCCCGCTGAGCCGCCTCCGACGATCACGTAGTCATAGGTCTGCATCGAAATTTCTCCGTTCGTGTTCG
>JAUNRO010000560.1 GCA_030544185.1 Propionibacteriaceae bacterium
CGAGATCGCCATCGGTGGCGAGCTCTTCCGCACCAACTGCTCCGCCTGTCACAACGTCGAGGGTCTCGGCGGTGCGCTGCCCAACGGGCGCTATGCGCCGACCCTGGTCGATGTGGACAACAAGCACATCTACGAGGCCCTGCGCACCGGTCCTCAGCAGATGCCGGTGTTCTCCCAGAACAGCCTGACCGACGACGAGGTCCGCGCGATCATCGGCTATCTCAACCAGATCCACAACGAGCCCCAGCACGGTGGCTGGAGCCTCGGCGGCCTGGGCCCTGTGGATGACGGCTTCTGGGTGTTCTTCGGCGGCCTCGCCGTCCTCATCATCTTCGCGACCTGGATCGCCTCGAAGGGAGCACGGGCCAAGTGAGCACCACGCACAACGACACCCCGGGCCGGGATCTCCACACCTCCCCGGCGCCGGATGAGAACGGCATCATTGAGGACCATCCGATCACCGATCCGGGTGTGGAGCATCATGTCGAGCGCTATGCCGATATGGACGAGCAGGCCGGCAAGCGGGCCACCCGTCAGGTCCTGGCGTGCTTCGCCTTGGCCCCGCTGCTGGCGCTCGGCTTCGTGATCTCGTATTTCTGGCCGGGCTTCGAGAACGTCTATGTGAACCTCGGCCCACTGAACGCGAACGCCCAGCACATGGCCATGGGCGGCTTCCTCGGCTTCGCGGTGTTGCTCATCGGGGTGGGCGCCATCCAGTGGTCGCGGGAGATCATGAGCGACGAGGAAATGGTCGAGGAGCGCCATGTGGCCCACTCCTCCGCCGATGACCGGACCGCGATCATGGCCGCCATCGACCAGGGTGCCGCCGAGTCCGGGATCAGCCGGCGCAAGGTGCTGGGTTCGAGCCTGGTCGGCGCCATCGCCGTCACCGCGCTCTCTCCGCTGGTCATGCTGCTGGACGCCGGGCCATGGCCGCTGCCGTCCCGTCGCCGCGAGACCATCGAGCGCACAATCTGGGATGCCGGCACCCCGCAGGAGCCGATCTACCTCGTCAACGACATCACTCGCACCCGCATCCGCGCAGCCGACATGGAGATCGGTCAGCTGATCAACGGTGAACCGGAGAACCTGTGGGACCACCACGGTGCCGATTTCTTGGTCGAGAAGGCCAAGGCGGCCATCATCATCGTCCGGATGGATCCCAACTCCATCAAGGTCCCCGAGCGTCGCCTGGATTGGCACGTCGGCGGCATCATGGCGTATTCGAAGATCTGCACCCACGTCGGTTGCCCGATCTCCCTGTGGGAACAGCAGACGCACCACCTGCTGTGCCCGTGCCACCAGTCGACGTTCGACCTCGGCGATGCCGGCAAGGTCGTCTTCGGCCCGGCGGCTCGCGCCCTGCCCCAGCTCCCCATCACGGTCGACGACGAGGGCTACCTGATCGCGCGCAGTGACTTCACTGCACCGGTCGGTCCCAGCTACTTCGAACGCGACCTCTATCCCGACGACAAGGGCGAGTGATCATCCATGGCCAAGCCTGCACAGGTAACTGAAACGGGTGGCACCGCGGCCCAATCGCCCGCTGCCGCCCATCCGCTCAAGCGCTTCGGCCCGGCGGCGTCCTGGGCCGACGACCGGCTCGGACTCGCCAAGCTCGGCAGG
>JAUNRO010000561.1 GCA_030544185.1 Propionibacteriaceae bacterium
CGCCGACCGCGCCGACGACCGGCCCCTCACCGAACTTCTTGAAGCCTTCCTCGAGCAGCTCTACACCGACGACCTCGAGATCCCGCCGCACATCCTCACCTCCGTCGAGGCAGAAGACACCCTGGTCGAACACCTCACCCGCCGCCGCGGCGCCAACGTCTCCATCCGAGTGCCGTTGCGCGGCGAGAAGCGCACGCTGCTCGACACTGCGGTGAAGAACGCGTCCATGGCGCTGGAGCAGGCCAAGCTGCGCCGGGCCTCGGACCTCACCACCCGCAACCAGGCCCTCGACGAGGTGGCCGACGCGCTCGGCCTGGACGAACCGCCGCTGCGGATCGAGTGCTACGACATCTCCCACACCATGGGCACCGAGGTGGTGGGCTCCATGGTGGTGTTCGAGGACGGGCTGCCCCGCAAGAGCGAGTACCGCCGCTTCATCATCAAGGGCTTCGAGGGGTCCAACGACGTGGCTGCCATGACGGAGGTACTCAGCCGGCGGCTGCGCCGCCTCATCGACGACCGCGCCTCTGAGGTCAAGGTGGATGCCACCACGGGGGAGGCGGCCCGCTTCTCCTACGCGCCGGCCCTCATCGTGGTCGACGGCGGCCTGCCGCAGGTCAACGCCGCCGCCGCCGTCCTCCGGGAGTTCGGCCTGGCAGACGAGATCGCGCTGTGCGGATTGGCCAAGCGGCTCGAGGAGGTGTGGATTCCCGGTGAGGAGTACCCGCTGATCCTGCCCCGGGCCTCGGAGGGCCTCTACCTGTTGCAGCGGCTGCGCGACGAGGCGCACCGGTTCGCGATCACGCACCACAGATCCCGCCGGGCGAAGACCGTGGTGGAATCCGTCCTCGACGGGGTGCCGGGCCTGGGCCAGCTCCGCCGCAAGGCGCTGCTGAAGTACTTCGGCTCGATGCGCAAGCTGCGCCAGGCCACCGTCGAGGAGATTGCCGAGGTGCCCGGATTCGGCCCCACGCTGGCCGCCTCCGTCAAGGCCGCCGTCGCAGACAGCGGGGGAGAAGCGGTCAACCTCACCACGGGTGAGATCAGCGACATCTGACCGAAGGATGGGCCGGTTTGAACACTGTTCAAACCGTGTGCTTGGATTAGGCTCTCTGAGTCATGAAGGAGCCATCCATGTCCACCAGCACTGCTGCTTCTGCGCCGCGCACCAAGGCGCTGGCACCCGCGGACCTCGCCTACGTCGCCGTCTTCGCGGCCCTGTTGTCCGCGCTCTCCCAGGTCAACGTCACGTTCGGCCCGGTGCCGTTCACCCTCCAGACCCTGGGCGTGGCCGGGCTCATCCTCGGGCCATGGCGCGGCGCGGCTGCGGTGCTGCTGTACGTCGCCGTCGGCGTCGCCGGCCTCCCGGTGTTCGCGCAGGGCAAGGCGGGCCTCGGCGTGCTCCTGGGCGCCACGGGCGGCTACCTGATCTCGTTCGTGTTCTCCGTCATCCTGATTGGCTTCGTCGCCAAGTGGGCGCTGCGCAAGGGCCTGTCGGCGATGACGCCGGTCTGGTTCTTCCTCGGCTGCCTCGCGTCCCGCTACCTCATCGTGCTGCCCCTCGGCGTGGGCTGGCTGGCCACCTATCTGGACGCCCCGTTCCTCGACACCCTGCTCAAGTTCG
>JAUNRO010000562.1 GCA_030544185.1 Propionibacteriaceae bacterium
ATCAGGAATTCACGTTCGACGACCTCTTCGGAGGCAATCCCGAGGCGTACACCTTCGCCGTCGACCTGCCGACGAGCATGCCGGGTGGCCCGCACGACCCGGTGACCTTCCTGGGGGCCTCCCCCGAACTGCTGGTGGCGCTGCGGGACGGCCGGATCACCGTGAACCCCCTGGCCGGGACGCGTCCGCGGCACCCCGAACCGGGCACCGACCGGGAGCTGGCGGGCGAGCTGATGGGCTCGGCCAAGGACCGGCACGAACACCACCTGGTGGTGGAGCACATCACCCGCCGTCTGGCCCCGCTGTGCGACCGGCTGGAGGTTCCCGACGAACCGGAACTGCTCGGCACCTCCGACGCCTGGCACCTGTCCACGGTGATCCGCGCCACCCCGGCAGACCCCGGGATCACCTCGTTGCGGTTGGCCCAGGCGATGCATCCCACCCCCGCGGTGTGCGGCACCCCGACCGACGCCGCAGCCGGGTTGATCCGCGGCATCGAGTCGGTCGAACGCGGCTGGTACGCCGGAGCGGTCGGCTGGTGCGACGCCCGCGGGGACGGCGAGTGGGTCGTCGCGCTGCGCTGCGCCCTGGTGTGGCAGCACCGGGCCCGGCTCTACGCGGGGGTCGGCGTCGTCCCCGGTTCCGACCCGCACGACGAGCTCGCCGAGACCTCCACCAAGTTCCGGACCGCCCTGTTCGGCCTCGGTTTCGAGCCACCCGCCCGCTGACGCGCGGCATCTCCCGCCACCCCGGGCGCCGTCGCTTGGCAGCATGGTCCCCATGAGCACCATCCCCACCGATCAGGCGTCCGCCCGGCACGCGGAGGCGGTGCGCAGACTCACCGACTCCTACGCCGCCATTGAGCCCGGTACCCAGGTGCGGCTGGCCAAGAGGACCTCCAACCTGTTCCGGCCACGCACCGACGGTCCCGTCACCGGCCTGGACACCAGCGGCCTGACCGGGGTGATCGGCGTCGACCCGCAGGCCCGCACCGCCGACGTGCAGGGGATGTGCACCTACGAGGACCTGGTGGCCGCCACCCTGCCGCACGGGCTGATGCCGTGCGTGGTCCCGCAGCTGCGCACCATCACGCTCGGCGGTGCCGTCACCGGGCTGGGTATCGAGTCCACCTCGTTCCGGCAGGGGCTGCCGCACGAATCGGTGCTGGAGATGGACGTGCTGACCGGTGCCGGGGAGGTCCTGACGTGTTCCCCACAGGGCCCGCACGCCGAGCTGTTCCACGCCTTCCCCAACTCCTACGGGACGCTCGGGTACGCCACGCGGCTGAGGATCCGGCTGATCCCGATCGGCCCGCAGGTGGCCACCCGGAACGTGCGCTTCCCCCGGGTGGAGGAGGCGGTCGAGGCGATCGGGAGGATCTGCGCCGAGAACAGCTGGGAGGGAGAGCCCGTCGAGTTCCTCGACGGGGTGATGTTCAGCCCGGAGGAGGTCTACCTGGTGCTCGGGCGCAGCGTCACCGCCACCGGCCCGACCAGCGACTACACCGGTCAGAAGATCTACTACAGGTCCCTGCGCGAGCGCCCGACCGACCTGCTGTCGGCCCACGACTACCTGTGGCGCTGGGACACCGACTGGTTCTGGTGCTCGCGGGCCTTCGGCGCCC
>JAUNRO010000563.1 GCA_030544185.1 Propionibacteriaceae bacterium
TACCGCGCAAATCTGCCACCCCGGCGGGCAAATTGTGCACCTCGATCACGTCGAAGTCGTGGTTGACGTCCACGATGAAAGCTGCCGAGCGTACCTCCCGGGGCCCGTCATCGGTGGTGAGCAGGTCGCGACCGCGCAGGTCGAAGCGCAAGTTGCCGCCGGCCCCATCGGGCCAGGTCATCTCGATCGTGCTCGTGCGTCGCAGCGACCCGACAATCCGGGCGGGGGTGGCCGTGGCCTCCGCATCAAAGCTATCCATGATAACGATTATATCGCGGCGGCCGTCGGGGGTTGTCAGTCCTCCAGTGGGCGAATAGTGAGGATCTGTTGGCTGCGTCCGAAGGGCCCGTGTACGTCGTGCAGGACTGCCGAGGTGATCCCGACGCCGGTCGGGCCGATCTCATTGCAGACATCGACGCCGAGCCATTCGCCGGTGGGCGGACGCAACAGGTGGATGGTCAGGTCGATATTGGGAAACGACCAGCTCGTGGGCGGTAACCGGAAGGCGACCCCATTGGCGGTGTCGGCCAGCATCAGCACGGGCGTGCTCGGATGAATCGGCTCGACGTCGACCAGCACCGTGTCGCTGCGCAGCCACGACCAACTGGCTCCCGGTGTCTTGTCGGGCTCGGACAGTACCGTCAGCGAGGCGATGAACCCACCGCCCCATTTGTTGAGCAGTTCTTCGGGCACCGCGCCGGTATGCGGTAGCTCGCGGGCCGCGACCCCGGCGACCTCGGCGGTATCGCCGGTGGCGAGAAACCAGGCGTTGGCACGCAGCACTTCTCGTCCGGAGATCACCGCGGTGGCCTGGAGGAGTTCGATGGTGCGACCCGGCCGCACCGTCTCGACCCGGATCACCGTCTCCCCGATCGGCATCATGCCGAGAATCTCGAAGCTGATCCGGGCCAACTGCAGGTCCGGACGCGGTTCATGGCGCAACAGACAGTGCACCAGCAGGCCGCTGAGCGGGGACATGTGTTGCTCGTCGGGCCGCCAGGCCCCCTGGGCACGTAAGGTCGGTTGGTAGCGGCCAGCACCCAGGGCCCGGTAGTAGAAATCTGTCACGATGCGGAGTCTAGAGTTCGTCTCTGTTGAATGTCGTGGCACAATGTCGAAAGGCCCGCCTCTTGACAACAGGTCTGGTGGCGTGTGCCCTCAAACAGTTCGCAGCCGAGAGGTTCTTTGTGTCAGCACTCTCCGAAGACCGCCGCAAGTCCGCCACCGCAGAAGCGGAGGCCGCTCCCGCCAGTGGTACGCGCAGCCGCCGCACGACCGCTAAGGCGCCGGCGGAGTCGACCAAGGCCAAGAAGGCTCCGGCCCGGCGCTCCACCGCGAAGGCCAACGCCGCCAAGCCTGCCGCCACCGATGCGACGGAGGAGAAGAAGACCGGTTCCCCGGCGAAGACGACTGCTGCCAAGAAGGCACCGGCCAAGCGCTCGACCACCAAGACTGCCGCTGAACAGCCCGCCACCGAGCCGGCCACCGGCGAGGACAAGCCGAAGACGACCCGACGTAGGGCCACCGCGAAGACCACGGCCGCGGACCAGACCACGTCCAAGAACACGACTCGGCGCAGCACCAAGAAGACCGACGAAGAGGCCGTGCTAATTC
>JAUNRO010000564.1 GCA_030544185.1 Propionibacteriaceae bacterium
CTGATCGTGCTGACCGGGGCGCTGCTGGTGCGCAACCTGTTCAACGCCCTGCTCTTCGCCCACGGCCGCTTCGTCACGGTCGCCCTCGCACAGATGGCCTCCCACCTGGTTTTCGCCGGCGGGATGATCCTGACCGTGCGGCTCGACTGGGGGCTGTACGGGGTGGCGGGCACCCTGATCTCCGTGCAGGTCCTGGTCACCCTGGTGGACCTGCGGCAGCTGGGCTGGATGGGCAGGGCCGGCTTCCTCGGCTTCCTGGGTTATGCCTGGAAGGTGCAGGTGTCGACGCTGCTGACCCTGGTCACCGCGCAGAAGGACCAGCTGGTCGCCGGCAGGTTGCTGAGCGCCCAGAACTCCGGCCCGTTCGGTCAGGGCAGCAACCTGGCGGCCCAGCTCAGCAAGCTGCCCCTGAACGCGCTGTCCCCGATGCAGTCGGTCGTGGGAGCCGACGTCGGCCGGCTCGGGGTCGAGGCCTCGAAGGGACCTACCCAGACCCTCCAGCTCGTGTGGGTGCGATTCGCCGCCGCGTGGCTGGCGATCGGGGCACCGGCCACCTACGTGGGGGTGCGGGCCTGGCTGCCGGACTCCTTCGAACTGACCGGGGTGATCGTCCCGATCCTCATGTGCGGCCTGTTCTTCCAGCTCTGCGGCACCGTCCTCGTCCTCTGGTGCCTGACCGTGGGGCGTCCCGGCCTGCAGCTGGAGATGATGGTCATGGGCCTGGCCGTCAACGTGGTGCTGAGCGTGGTGCTCTACCTGGCCATCGGGATGATGGGGGTGGTGGTGGCCACCGCGATCAGCAACGTGGCGGCGGCGCTCTACCTGCAGTTCCGTTGCACGCGCACCCTGGAACACCCGCTGCGGTCCTTCGTCCGGGACATCCCGGTGCTGCAGATGCTTGTGATCGCGGGGGTGACGGCGGCGCTGGAACTGCTGGCCGAGCCCTTCCTGCCCGACGGCTTCCCGGGGATCGCCGCGGCCGGTGTGGTGGCGCTGCCGGGGGTGTTGTGCGCGGTGCTGCTGCTGGTGCCGCGGGCCGAGGTGGTCAAGATCGTCAACCGGGTCCGTCGTCGCTGACAGGCCGGTCAGAGCACCAGCTGCGGTCGTGGCCGGGCGATCACCCGGGTGGACATGGCCCGGTGCACCGCCGCGTCGACGGCCTCGGCCGCCAGGTCCACCGCCAGTCCCTGCTCGGTGACGATCGAGGCCCATTCGTGCTGATGGTCGTCGACGTGTTCACCGAGGTCACGGCGCCGGGCCAGGATCAGTGGCAGCTTTCCGCGGCTCAGCACGGTCAGCACCGAACCCACCCCTGCGTGGGTGATGACGAGGTCTGCCTCGTCCACGGCCCGTTCCATCTCTGCGTAGTCCAGCCAGGTGACCACCCGTCCGGGCAGTCCCTCGGGGACCGGCGTCTCCCCCGCCTGCCACAGCACGTCGATGCCCTCGGGCAGGGTCGTCGCGACCGCATCGAACAATCGGTCGAAGGGGAACTGTTCGCCGCCGACGGTGACCAGGATCTTCCGGGGCCTCTGCTCACCGGCTTCCCGAGGGGCGGTCTCGTAGGCGTCCAGAACGGTTCCCGCATACTGCCACCGGGGCCCGGGCTGT
>JAUNRO010000565.1:0-1228 GCA_030544185.1 Propionibacteriaceae bacterium
ACGTCCGGATCCTGCACGAGTGCCTGGTCAACCACTTCAACGGCGACGCCGGGGCGTTGGAGACCTACAGCCCGCGGGCACTCAAGCGAATCTGGAAGTCGGAGAACTTCTCCTACTGGATGACGCAGATGCTGCACACCCCCGAGGGTGGCAACAGCTTCGACCTCGGCCGTCAGCTCGGCGAACTGGAGGCCGTCACCTCCTCCGAGCACGGCCAGGCCTACGTGGCCGAGTGCTACACCGGTTGGCCGAAGGAGTCCCTCGGCGGCTCCATCTGATCCGCCCGCATGCCAAGGGACCGGTCTCGCAACGGCGCGACGACCGGTCCCTTGTTCTGTCCGCGGGACAACGGGTCGAGACGATCCTCACCCGGACCGAGAAAACACACTCGGTCACCTCGCAGACAGTCGCGTCAGGGCGCGTGACTCAGTTCGACAAAGACGCAGAAGGTCGGGTGGTCAAGACCACCGACCCGTCAGGCCTCAGCGTCACCTACACCTGCGACGACCAGTCGAACCTGGTCTCGATGACGAACCCCATCGGGACCACGACGCTGACATACGACCATCGCGGACTGGTCTGGTCGGGGTCTACGCCGACCTCGGGCTGGGCGAGGCCACGCACGGCGACGAGGTGTTCCGGGCGCTGGTACTGGCCCGGATGATCGAGCCCACCTCGAAACTGGACGCGCTGCGGGTGCTGGCCCAGGCGGGCCTGGACTGCCCGTCGTACGCCACGGTGAAGTAGCGGCTGCCCGCACTATCACCGGGACGGGTTCCGCGAGCCGGGGTTCTCCACGGCCTGCTGGAGCAGGCCGGGTTGTCGTTCATCGTCGGTGCCCGGATCCCGCAGGTGCCCTACGTCGTGGCGCAGTGGAGGGCCGCCCACCCCGGCCAGGACCTGGCGGACGGGCAGATCCTGACCCAGCACTGGCCCGTCGGTGCCTCGGACCAGAGGCGGGATCAGAAGCACCACTACCAGTACCGGGCCGAGCGGGCCGCCGCACCCTGCGGGGAATCGAGGAGCAGGTTGCCAAGGCGTGGGGTGACACGTGGACGGCAGGAGACGCCGGCCCCCGCTGCACTACCGCCACCGTGCGTGCGGACAGATCAGCAGCGTGGACCTGAGGTGTTCGCTGTGCGGGCAGCCGATGCACGCAAGGGACGTTGACTTGCTGCCCGGCCCAGGCCTCGAGCTGCCCGACTGAAACCCCAGCGTGTGCCGTGCG
>JAUNRO010000565.1:1238-1607 GCA_030544185.1 Propionibacteriaceae bacterium
GGCATCAGCCAGCACCTCGTAGACCACGGCGGCGCACGATCACCTCCGCCGACACGCTACGACTCGCCCGGAAGGCACGGATGTTGAGGTAGATCCCGGTCAACACCAGCAGCGCCAAGGGCGCCAGCGGCAGGTAGAACAGCCACTCGGGTAGCCCGAACCCGGCCGCCACGGCCATCACCATGGTGACGAGGAATGCCAGCGAAACCCACCGGTGGATGCTCCGGACGCTGGCGCTCATGCGAGTGCATCCGAGACGATCTCAGTGACCCGCTTCTCGGTGGCGGCGTCCAGATCCTCCAGGTACCAGGCCGACGGCATCAAGTTGCCGTCCTTGCCTCCCGCCGCCTTGAAGGCGACCTTCTCGCT
>JAUNRO010000566.1 GCA_030544185.1 Propionibacteriaceae bacterium
CAACAACGCCTACTGCCAGGACTCCCCCATCTCGTGGGTGTCGTGGGACACCAGGGACGAGTGGATGGACCTCTATGCGATGACGCGGGAGATCCTGCGGCTGCGGGCCGATCATCCGGTGCTGCGCCCGGAGCGCTACCAATACCACACCGAGGTCCTCGACGAACACGGCAAGGGTCTCGGCCGTGTCGAGCTGACCTGGTTCAACGAGGTCGGCAACGAGATGGACCCCGGCAACTGGCACGACCCGGGCCGCCGGACCCTCGGCCGATACACCTCCGATGCGCATCAGGCGTTCCTCACCTATCTGCACGCCCATGCCGACGGCACCACCGTTACGCTGCCCGGCGGGCACTGGGCGACCGACTACCGCGTCGTCGTGCACAGCGGCTTCGACGGCGAGTTCCCCTCCGCCGATGAGGTCCTGCCCGCAGGGTCGACCCTGCACCTGCCCGGCCGCAGCGTCGCGCTGCTCCAGGCGACCGTCCCGACCCCGGAACCGCCGCCCGCGAAGAAGCGCAAGAAGAAGGCGAAGACCGCCAAGCGGGAGGAAACCGCCACCATCGAGGGCGCAGCCGGGGAGCAGCCGTCCGCCGAGCCCACGCCGGAGCCCCAGGAGCCGCCCGCTGCGGACGCGCCGGACCCGGTCGACTCAGGGGACAGTGGGGACGCGGTCCATGCCTCCGCGGACACGGGTGCCGAGCTCGACGTCGAGGCGGTGAGCGACCGCGTCCCCGGGAACGAGCCGGACGAGATCGAGGGCTGACATCTCGGCCTCCCCATAGTCCGATTCGGCATACACCGGGACCCGACTGGGTTCGGTGAGCCCGAGCACGCCCGCAAACGGACCGCCCGAGCGGGAGTGATAGGACATGTTGCCCGGTTGCTCGGAGTCCGACAGGACATAATCGGCGATCTCGACCCGACCGTGCGCCTGCCGCGGCGTGTCCAGGCAGGGCGCGAAGAAGGCCAGGTTCCACGCCACCGCGATCCGCTCGCGCTGGGCGAGTTCGACGAGGGGTTCGGTGCGGGGTACGCGGGGTTGGGCGACCACGAAGTCCCGCGCCGCGTCCGGTTCCTCGCCGGGACTGACCGGACCGTCGGACTCGGCGAGGATCCGGAAGCGGGTGACGGTGGCCGCGGGATGCAGGCGGATATCGCTGAGTTGGGAGGTCGCGAGCGTCTTGCGGGTCGGGGTGAGGGCGCGGCCGCTGCCGTCGTCGTATTCCACACGCACCCGGTGCTCCTCGTCGATGCCGCTGGCGGGGATGACCAGCGGCCAGCGCCCGTCACGGACCTCGTCGGGCAGCGCGAACCAGCCCGTCTCCAGCCGGTCGGGCTGCGTCGGGTGGGCTCGCCAGGCGCGCAGCCCCGAGGTGACCGGCTCGGTGAAGGGGTCGGTCCCCGGGATGGGGAGTACGCCCGCGGCGGGCTCGGGCTCATAGAACAGCGAGCGCTCCAGCTTGCACCCCTCGCCGGTGATCGCCGCGATCGCGGCCGAGGCCATCGTGTAGCGCTCGGGCCCCCGCACGATTGCCGCCTGCGCGAAATTTGCGTACTGCGACGCGCTCAGGATCGCCAACCCGAGTGCGTACGCCAGGGCGAG
>JAUNRO010000567.1 GCA_030544185.1 Propionibacteriaceae bacterium
CCTCAGCGGCAATTGGCTCCCGCAGCGCTGGAACCAGGCTGCGGAGCCGGTGACCCGAACCCGAAGGTGGTCCGCGCGTCCGTCGGCTCGATCTTCCACCTGCCGGTCATCACCGGGGTGCCGCTGGCCGAAGCGGTTGCCGATCTCAAGACGCGAGGCCTGCAGGTGCTCGCCGCCGAGGGCGGGGGCGAAGACCGGCTCGACCGGCTGGCCGCGGCCGGCGACCTCGCCCGGCCCACCGCCTGGATCATGGGCAACGAGGCGTGGGGCCTGCCGGCGGAGCAGGCCGCGCTCGCCGACCGGCAGGTCGCGGTCCCCCTGTGGGGGGCGGCCGAGAGCCTCAACCTCGCTACCGCGGCGGCGGTCTGTCTCTATACCACCGCGTCCGCGCAGCGCGGCTGAGGCTCCCCGACAGCCTTCACCCGAGGGGCTGGCGCCCGAGCGTACCCACCAGGGAATCCCGGTAGCCCGCCGTCGCAACCCGCTCGGCCTCGGCCTGCACTGCCGCGAGCCGGTCCTTCAGCCCGAGCCGGCTCACGACGTTCTCGGTGTCGGGCTTCTCGACGAAGTCCCGCAGCGCGGCCACGCCCTGATCGGCGAGCCGCTTGGCCTCGCGCTGCTGGGCATCGAGGCGCTCGGCATACCAGTCGGAGGCCAGCACCGCCTCGCGGGTGAACATCTGGCGGACCTCGTCGGAGGCGAGCGTATGCCCGTCCGCGGTGGCGCCGTGGGCCATGATCTCCAGCAGCGCGCGCAGCGGTGGGCAGGCGAGTTCGATGGTGCCGTCGGCGAAATAGGCCTGCGCGACCCGCTCGTGGGTCTTCACCATCGTGTCCATCGACTCGGCATAGATCGCGAGATCCTGCAGCTCCGGGCGCAACATCTCCGGGGTGAACACGACCTCGGGATGCATGAAGATCCGGGCGAAGAAGGTGCTCGCGAAACGCTCGGTGATCCGGTAGCCGAGCCGGCTGGCAAGGATGGTGCGGCCCTCGAACTCGAAGTCCTCGACCTTTTCCAAGAAGCCGTTCGCGATCATCGAATGGGCCTCGCGCTCAGCATTCGCCATGCGGGAGAAGACTTCCGGCACCAGCAGGCTGATGTCGTGGTCGACCCGCACCTTCGGGCCCACCCAGCCGGCTGCGGAGATCCAGCCGTCATAGCCGGTCAGCACGAACGACAGCAGCGCCGCGTTGAGATCGATCGCCGTCGGCAGCGCGTTGAACGGGTTCTTCGTCAGCGCCCCCTCCGACCCCGCACCGGTCGTCGACGGGGACTTGCCGGTCATGGAGGAGATGAACTCCATGAACAGCTCGGGCAGCTCGAGATAGTGGAGGGGATTGAAACTGCAGAGCGGGGGTACGCCGGACTCGGGCGGGTTGTTGCGTCGTCCGGCCGCGATCACGTCGACCGCCCGCGGCCTTGGCTGGTCGCTGGGCACCTTGTAGCGCAGATGGCCCATGAGTTCGGCGGCCGTGACGGAGAAGGGATTGGCCAGATCGGGGCGGACCTGCAGGTAGCGCGGGTTCTTGGACGGTTTGCCGTCGACCAGACGCGGCTCCGAGGAGCAGACGAACCAGGTCCCGTTCTCCGAGTCGGCGACC
>JAUNRO010000568.1 GCA_030544185.1 Propionibacteriaceae bacterium
CGATCGCCTTGACCCCCTGGTATATGGCCCAGCAGCCGGCGGCGACGACCGAGCCGGCGAGGACTCCTGCCATACCGAGGATGACGAAGGAGGCCGGGCTGAACATGATCGAGCCCAGCGCCATGGCCGCGGTGGGCTCGTTGGCGTACTCGTACAGGTCTTTGTCGCAGTCCTTGATGCGGTCGCGGATGTCTGGGTCGTTGCCATAAGGTCCGGCGCTGACGACCTCGTTGTAGGCCGCTTCGCACCCGGTCCCGTCCAGGACCTGGCCGAAGTTGATCATCTGGGTGGGCTGGCGGATGAAGGTATCGACCAGCAGGCCGGTCTGCTCGGCACGGAGCTCTTCGGCTGTCTTCCCTTTGGCCTCGCCGGTAGCGAGCTCGGCTGCCAGCTCCTGACCGGCCTGGTTGGTCTTCACGAGCAGCCCGTCAGATCCGGCGATCATCTCCACCGGCTGGGCGAACACCCCGGCGGCGAGGCTGGCGATAACCAGCGCCATGGCCAGTTCCCAGATCCCCGTGGCCCACCGGCCGCGGGCCATCCACAGGACAGCAACCACCGCGGTGATGGTGAGCAACGCCGGGACCAGGCCGAGGCTGTTCACGACTGACTGCATGGCATCCCCGACCGCGAGCAGCGGGGTGGCCACGACCGGCACCCACTCAAAGCTCAAGACCCAGTCGAGGAACCAGAGCGCGACCACGCAGACGGCGCGATAGATCTGCCAGGAGATGTCCACGAGCACCGACCAGAAGAACTTGCCCGGGGACGTCATCCCGCCCCGGTCGATGCTCATCTCGTAGTTCCACACTGAGATCCCCCGGGTGTCGTTCAGGGAGATCCAGGTCAAGAACCACGGCGCCTGGCTGCGGCCGGGGTCGGCCAGTGCGGGGGTCGCGCCGAGGACGAGCACCGTCATGACCGTCGCGGCGACCCCGGCCACGCGACGACCCCAGCTGCTGAGGAGAGCTCTCACTGCGCCCCGTCTGCCTGACGGACGGGCCGGCGGGCGGCAGATCCGCCGGCGACGATCGCGGCGGCACGTTCGGCACGGGCAGGCAGCAGGATCTTGACCCTGCCGACGTTGCCGGACATGTCACGCATCGTCGCCTCGCCGCGGCGGTGTGCGGGGACCTTCTTGCCACCGGGGGCCAGGGGGGAGGTGTCGTGCCGCACCATCTCCACCAGGGACTCGTCCTCCGGGTCGAGATCCAGCCAGGCAAGGCCTCGCTTGGCGAGGGTCTTGTCCCGGTGCCTCATCAGGATCCGGGTGGGGATCAGGCCACGGAGGGTGGGCGAGCCGAAGTCAGCCTCAGGGTCGTGGGAGTCCAGGAGGACCACCGCGCGGTGCTTGCGGCCGTCGCGGACGAAGTCGACCAGTTCACGTTCTCCCTCGAAAGAGATCGTCATCGAGTGGGCCTCGGAGACGACGAATCCGGCGAGCACCGAGGTGTCGCGGAAGCAGACGTGACGGGCGATCGCCGCGATCAGTGCGTTCAGGGCCCGTCCGTAGATCTTCTCTAGGCCCAGCTGCTCGAAGAGATGCTCGTGCTCGAGCTCCTCACGGGAAGGAAGTTGGAGGGTGTGGGTGCGGATCACGATC
>JAUNRO010000569.1 GCA_030544185.1 Propionibacteriaceae bacterium
TACCAAGCTGACGCCCCACTTAACAAAGCGGCGCGAAAATCACAGCACGTCCACCCCGGCGGCGGGCCGCAGGTGCCGCACCGCGAAGGCTCCCGTGTCGACTCGCTCGACGCCAGCCAGCTGCTCGTCCAGGCCCACCGCAATCACGGTGGGGCCGGCTCCGGACACTGCCGCCGGCACTCCCTGCTCTCGCAGCCTGAGCATGAGGTCATAGCTCGACGGCATCATGGGGGCCCGGTACTGCTGATGGAGCAGATCCGCCGTGGCATCGAACAACAGATCGGGGCGCTTCGTCAGGGCCAACGGAAGGGCCGCCGCCGCGATGGCCTGGTGCACCGCATCGGCGCGGGTCACGGTGTCCGGCAGGACGGCGCGGGCCTCGTTGGTCTTCGATTCGATGCTCGGCACGAAGGCCACCGCGCGGAACCCCTCGGGCAGCTCCAGTTGCACCAGCGACACCTTGCCCTCTCGGGCCCAGGCCAGGATGGCGCCGCCCCAGACGGCGGCCCCGGCGTTGTCCGGGTGACCTTCGGCCGCGGTGGCCAACCGGGTCAGGGCCGAGCGGTCAATCGGCTCGTCCGGGTGTGCGACGCCCCATGCCAACGCCAACCCACCCACGATGGCCGACGCAGACGAGCCCAGGCCCCTGGAGTGGGGGATGGTGTTGTGGCTGGTCAACCGCATGCCGGGCACCTCGGCCCCGAATGCCGCCAGACCGGCCCGGACGGATTGGATCACGAGGTGCCGCTCGTCGCGGGGCACCTGATGGGCGCCCTCCCCCGTGACCGCGAGTTCGAGGCCGGGCTCGTCCAGCACCTCGAGGGTCAGCTCGTCGTACCAGTCGAAGGCCATTCCCACGCAGTCAAAGCCAGAGCCCAGGTTCGCCGTCGTGGCGGGCACCCGCACCGTGACGCGTCGGTTCACCTCAGAAGCCCTCGACGCGCATCACGCGCACCTCGGAACCCACGAACTCGGCCTCCCGCAACTCCTCGACGACGGCCGCAAGGGCGGCCTCCTGCGTGAGGTGCGTCATGATCCCCAGCCGCGCCGGGAAGCCCTCCTCATGCTGTTCGTCCGCCAGGTAGGCCTGCTGCACGACGCGCAGCGACACCTGGTGGTCACCGAAGAGCGTGGCGCACCTGGCAAGCACGCCCGGGCGGTCCTCCACCTCGAAGCTGACGTAGAACTGCGCGTGGGATTCGCCGATGGGGGCCACCTGGCGGCGGGTGTACCCGGAGCCGGCATGTCCGGCCGTGCCGCGGCGGCGGTTGCGCGCCACGGTCACCACGTCCCCCATGACCGCGCTCGCGGTGGGGCTGCCACCGGCGCCGGCACCGAGGAACATCAGCTCGCCGGCCTCCCGCGAGTTGACGAAGATCGCGTTGTACGCGCCCCGCACGGAGGCGAGCGGATGCTTGTTGGCCACCATGGCCGGATGCACCTTGACGATGATCCTGTCGTCCTCGGTGAGCTTGGCCACGGCCAGCAGCTTCACGGTGCAGTCCATGGATTCGGCCGCGGCGATGTCCGCCTCGGTGACGCCCGTGATGCCCTCGCAGAAGACCTCCCGGCCCGTGACCTCGGTGTGGAAGGCCAAGCCG
>JAUNRO010000570.1 GCA_030544185.1 Propionibacteriaceae bacterium
TTCTCCTGCCCCCGCTGCCAGCCCAGGCCACGCCGGCAACGGCTGTGACCACGCCTCCCCGCATCCGTGGACTGCGACGATTCGTTGACCTTCACGCCACGCACGGATAGTGCGGGTTCACCACCGACGTCCGACTTGCCGCACGTTGAGGCGGCGAAGGGCCACGGAGTGTGGGCTACGGGGCGGATTCGCGCAGGATCCGCAGGTCGATGTCGTGCTCACCACCGACGCTGGTCGGGAGTGTCGTATCAGGGCTGGTAGGGCGCGACATCTGAGCCCTGGGGGGCGGTCGGAGCCTCGACAGCACCCCAGTCGGTGTAGCTCATGGAGAACCCCGCGGTCTCGCCATCGGCCGACGTCGTGCGAATGTCGACATGACTGGGGAGCCACTGCTCGTCGACAGTGAGGGTGACCAGCATCGTCCCCCGATCGCTCACGCTCTCGGCCTCATAGGTGCTGGACCCGTTGGAGGCGGCGATGACAACCGCCTCCTCGATCGCCATGTCATCGAGCAATCCCGACGGGAATCCGGCAACCCTGGCTGCGCCGACCAACGGCACTAACGGCCCCAACACAGGGTCTTGGATCAAGGCGTTGTAGGTGGCTTCGTCCAAGGAGTCGTCCAGCGGGATGGAGAGCCACTCGGCCTCATCACTGACGCCGCCCACGTACATCGAGTCGTTGTCGACGAGCAACTGACTCTCCTCGGTGACATCGAGCAACACGATGTCCTCGGCCTCCGTCGTGTGCAGGCTCCCGGGCAGGCTCTCCCCCACCTGGATCAGCTCAAGGTTGGCGGTGCCGGCTGCATACACGGCCTCGGCGATCAGGGCTGAGAGCTCGGCCGGGTCCACCGAGGACCCCACGCCCACCGTCTCCGTCGACTCAGGCACCGACGCCGTCGGAGTCTGCGTCGCCGACACCGTCGGAGTCTGCGTCGCCGGCGCGCTGACAGAGGCGGACGCGTCCGGTCGACTGACCCCCCCATCGATGTCGGGCGTGGATCCGCACCCTGTCAGAACCAATGCCCCCAACACAAGGCCCATCGCACCGCGCACAGCACCCATCGAAACTCCACCTTCACCAGACACGAAGTCCCCGCAGAGGGACGGGCACCCTTGCCAAGACATCGTAGCCACCCAGGCCGCCGGTCAGGAGAAACGGCACGCGGCGCCACACGAGTAATCCTCCTGAACGCCGAGACGCCGTCACGGTTGGGTTGGGAAGGGCGCCCGATGGCGTGGACGCCATCGTGGATACGATCGTGAGGTGATGTCACCAGGGGAGCCTTCGCACCACGTGTTCGAGGCTTTCGGCGCCGACGTCGCGAGCTGCGAGAGGCTCGAGGGGTAGGCCTGGCCGCGGATGTGTGTATGACGCGCCCGAGTCCGGGTGTACGCCCAGATCAGCCGTCCACGCCAGAGGAGTCTGGGTTCGGCCGGTATTGGACGGGTGCGGCGATCAGCTCGTTCGGTGGTGCTGTTGCAGCGGTGGCGATGCCGGTCCTGGTGATTCAGTACCTGGATGCGTCGGCGGTCGAGGTCGGGCTGGTCAACGCGGCACAGCTGATCCCGTACGCGGTGCTGGGACTGCTCGCCGG
>JAUNRO010000571.1 GCA_030544185.1 Propionibacteriaceae bacterium
TTCACTGGTGCGCCTGCCCATAAGGGTTGCGCCTGCGGAGCCGGGGGACGAACCGGGGACGAACCCGCGCAGGGGGGTCAGCCGACGACGTGGGCGATCTGCCGGGCGGCGGCATTGCCGGAGGCGACCACCGAACCGAGCCCGATGCCGTCATAGGGTGCGCCGGCCAGGGCGATCGGCGGAATCGGGGCGGCCAACGAGTTGCGGATCCGACGCAGCCGTCCGATCTGGCCGACCTCGGCCTGGGGCACCGTCCAGCGGATCACCCGGGTGTGCTGCGGGGCCGCATCCAAACCGGTCAGCTCGGCGAACTCGGCCTGCACCTTGGCGGCCAGCGCCTCGTCGGAGGCTCGCCCGACCCGTCCGGCCGACAACCGCACCAGCATCAGATCCGGGTGGACGGCTTGGGGCCACTTGTTGCCGACGATCGTTGCGGCCTTCAGCAGCCGGTGCAGATGTGGCGGCACCATCACCCCGTTCACCGGCCCTCGGTGCAGCGCGGCGAAGGCCTGCTCGGCGTCGTTTCGGGCATAGCTGGTCAGCACGGTCGCGATCCGGGCGACGCGTCCGGCCCGCAAGGGACGACCCACCGGCGCAACCCGTCCGAGCAGCCGGGCGGCGTCCTCGGCCGGAGTGGTCAACACCACGGCTCGGGCGTCGATCACCTCCGCGTCGGTGTGCACCAGCCAGCCGTCCCGGTCGGAGTGTTGCTCCAGGGCGGTCACCGATTGGCCGCACCGGACGTCCAGGTCCGCGCTCAGCGCGTCGAGGAAGGTCTGCAAGCCGCCGGCGAAGGACACGAACATCGGTCCACCACCCACCCCGGGGGGCCGCTGCACCCGCAACAGCGAGCTTCCCCGAGTTGCCGCCGGCACCAGCTGCGGGGCGGTGGCCCGCAGGCTGAGCCGGTCGACATCGCCGGAATGCAGGTTGCCCAACATCGGGGCGACGAACTTCTCGACCACTTCGCGGCCGAATCGCCGGCTCAGGAACTCACCCACCGAGATGTCCCCGGCGTCCAGGGTCGGCTTGGTGTGCAGCGGTTCGCGTCCGGCCCGCAGCAGGCCGGCCGGCGACAGGATTCCCGAGCGCAGGACGGGCAGCAGCTTGGTCGGCCCGGTCGGCCCGACCCCCTCGGGCATCGGACGCAGGGTGCGTTCCCCGGCCAGCAAGGTGGTGCCGGGGTTGGCCGGCACGAGGTCGTCGCTCAGGTTCAGCTCGGTGATGATCTGCTGCAATACCGGATGCTGCAGGTACAACGCCTCGGCGCCGACATCGATCGGCAGCCCCAGATAGTCGATGGTGCGGATCTGTCCGCCGATCTGATCGGCGGCCTCCAGCACGATCACCTCGGCGTCGGTGTCGGTACGCAGCCGGTGGGCGGCGATCAATCCGGCCACTCCGGCCCCGATCACCACCACGCGTTCACCCATCACAATCCTTTCGCCACGTCGAGCCTACTCGTCCCAGTAGGGGAACGACGCTGGCCTCACTATCGGCAAACCGTTAGTGTCCGACCCTGGTCGGCAATGAGTCAGTACCGACGGTGCAACTGCTCACCCCCGAGGGGGAGCGGGTGGAGCACCCGGACTTTGAGTTC
>JAUNRO010000572.1 GCA_030544185.1 Propionibacteriaceae bacterium
CGTGAGGAGAGAGTGCGTGAGGAGAGAGCGATGAGCCTGACTCTGCTGACCGGCGGCGCACGCAGCGGCAAGTCCTCGGTGGCGGTGCGGCGGGCCCTGCGGTGGGAGCAGGACGGCAGGCCCGTGGTCTTCGTGGCCACCGGTGAGGCCGGCGACGACGAGATGGCGGCCCGCATCGCGCTGCACCGCGACGAGCGCCCGGGGCACTGGCGCACGGTCGAGGCTCCCGTCGACCTCGTCCAGGCCGTCACGGCGCTCGAGCCCGGCTGCGTGGTAATCATCGACTGCCTGGCGCTGTGGGTGTCCAACCTCATGGGCCACGGGCACGACGAGCCGGCCACCCTGGCCCGGGCGCGGGAGCTGGCGGGGTGGGCCGCGGCATACGGGGGCGAGGTGGTGGTCGTGACCAACGAGGTGGGCTCGGGGATCGTGCCGATGCACCCGGTGTCCCGCGACTACCGCGACCGGCTGGGTCGGGTCAACGCCGTGCTCAGCAGCCGCGCGCACCTGGCCCAGCTGGTGGTGGCGGGCCGTACGCTCACCCTGGACCCGATGGAGGAATGAGGATGCCGCAGATGGACGGGACGACCGGGACGACCCCGCGCGAGCTCGTGGACGAGACGATCGCCGCGATCCGCGGCCTCGACGCCGACGCCTCCGCCGCGGCGGCCGGCGCGATGGACGGCAAGGTCAAACCGCTGCGCAGCCTCGGTGAGCTGGAGAGCATCGCCGCGCGCGTCGCCGGCATCCAGGGCACCGCCCAGCCGCACGTCGACCACCCCGCGGTGGTGGTCTGCGCGGCCGACCACGGGGTGGCGGCGAGCGGGGTGAGCGCCTACCCGCAGGAGGTCACCGGACTGATGCTGCAGGGTTTCGCGGGCGGGACCGCGGCGGTGGGCGTGCTCGCCCGGGAGGCCGGGGTACGCCTGCTGGTCGCGGACCTGGGCGTCCTGACCCCGCCCGTGCTCCCGGAGGGTGGCAACCCCGTCCTGGACCGCCGCGTGCGCGCCGGGACCGCCGACAGCACGACCGGGCCGGCGATGACCCTCGCCGAGGCCGAGCAGGCGGTCGCCCACGGGATCGGGCTGGCCACCCTGCTCATCGACGAGGGGGCGGACCTCATCGGACTGGGTGAGATGGGGATCGGCAACACCACGACCGCCGCCGCCCTGACCGCGGCCCTGCTCGACCGCGACCCTGCGCGCGTCACCGGGCCCGGGACCGGGGTGAGCGGGGACGTGCTCGCCGCCAAGGTGCGGGCGGTGGACGCGATCCTGCGCCGGCACGAGAAGGACGCGCGCGAGCGCGGAGTCCGCAGCGACGACCCGTGGGCGGCGCTGGCCGGCACGGGCGGGCTGGAGATCGCCGCGCTGACCGGCGTCGCGCTGGGGTGCGCCGCACGGCGGGTACCGGTGCTGCTCGACGGGTTCATCAGCACCGCCGCCGCGGTGGTGGCCTGGCGGCTCGCGCCGCAGGCTGTCGACTCGATGATCGCCGCGACCCGGTCCACCGAGCCGGGCCACGCGGTGCAGCTGGAGGCGTTGGGGCTCGACCCGATCCTGCAGCTGGGGATGCGGCTCGGCGAGGGC
>JAUNRO010000573.1 GCA_030544185.1 Propionibacteriaceae bacterium
CGACCGGCGGTCAGGAAGACTGTGGTCGTCATGGCCAGGGCGATGAGGCTGACGATCGCAGTGCTGCCCAAGTGTGCGACGCAGGAGCGGGCGCCCTCGGCGACGAGCCGGTCAAGGGATAGTGGCACGACTGACCTCCAGGACGTCGTCGCAGTAGTCGACGCGGGTCGGGTCATGGGTGGCTGCGATGACCACGGCTCCGTTCTTGGCGGCGCCGTCCAGCCAGGACCAGACCAGGTCTGCCGTGGCCGGGTCGAGGTTGCCCGATGGCTCATCGGCCAGGATGATCCCTGGCCGGGCTAGGGAATCGCTGATCTGGGGGCTTGCGCGGGTGTGAGGGCTGTCGCAAGGGGGTGTGGAAGGTCGCTGGGGCACGAAATTGGTCCCTGGGGCTGGCCCTGGGTCCTTGGTTCGGGGCCGGTGGGCCGTTCTGGGGCAGGCTGGCGCCTGGCCCTCACCCGGTCAGGGCGAGGGCACGGCCACGCATCAACCAGTTCGCCGAGGCGAACAGCATGTTCAGGTGGTTCAGGTTCTTGGTGATCCCGCGGTAGCGGGTCTTGACGAACCCGAAGTCGCGCTTGGTGATCAGGAACGGGTGCTCGACCTTGGCGCGCACCCCGGCCTGGGCCGAGGCGATCGCCCGGTCCGGGCCCGGCAGAGTTCTCAACGTGCCCTTGCGTGGCGCGATCCGCCACGCGATGCCGGACAGGGCCTCATCACCAGCGATCTCCGGTCGTCTCTGGGCCCCCTGGTAGCCGGCGTCGGCGTACACGACCTCGTCATCGGCCCGGACCAGGTGCGCGACCTGGTCCAGGTCGTGCACGTTCGCGCCCGTCGCGGTCACCGAGTGCACGTATCCCGTCCCCGCGTCGACACCGATGTGAGCTTTCATCCCGAAGTACCACTGGTTGCCCTTCTTCGTCTGGTGCATGTCCGGGTCCCGCTTCCCGGTCGCGTTCTTCGTCGAGGACGGCGCGGCGATGATCGTGGCATCCACGATCGAGCCGCCCCGCATGATCCAGCCCTGCTCGGTGAAGATCTCGTTCTGCTCAGCCAGCAGCGCCGCGCCCAGGTCGTGCTTCTCCAGCAGGTGCCGGAAGTGCAACAACGTGGTCGCGTCCGGGACCTGCTGGCGGGCGAAGTCCAGGCCCATGAACCGGCGCATCGCGTACGAGTCGTAGATCGCCTCCTCCACCCCCTCATCCGAGAGGGAGAACCACACCTGCAGCAGATACATCCGCAGCATCGTCTCGATCGGCTTGGCCTTACGGCCCTTCTTGCCCGGCCGATCCGCGTAATAGTGCGGCTCGATCAGCTCGACCCATGCGCCCCACGGGATCGTGGCGTTCATCGCCTCCAGGAACTGCTCCCGGCGTGAAACCCGCCGCCGGTTGCCGTACTCGACATCGGTGAAACTCGGCTGCTCGCTAAGCACACCCCATCATCTCGAGCCCACCAGCCCCGGGCCAGATGCCGCCCCGACCACCCAAGAAAATCAGCGCATCCTTAACGCCGGCCGAAGGCGCCCAGACCGTGGCGGCCGCGTATCTGCGCCGGGCCATCGACGTCAGCGGGGACCACT
>JAUNRO010000574.1 GCA_030544185.1 Propionibacteriaceae bacterium
GGATGCCGAGGAGCATCAGGCGCGCCGGCTGCTCAACGACATGGACACGTTCCGGGCGAAGGCCGCGCCGAACATGCCCGAATCGGTGGCGGCGCACAAGTGGCTCGTCGAGGTGTTCGAGCCGGCGATCAGCCGGATCCCAGCCGAGTTGCAAGGCAAGCGCGACGCCGCGCAGTTCTTCCACGAGGTGTTGGACTACCGCTGGTACCAGTCGCAGCGGGAGAACCGCGAGGTGCCGACCACCGATGCGGCGTCCGGTTACGTGCACGAGGTGCTCAGCACGCTGCCCGACGAGGAATTGGGCAATCTCCAGGTGCTGGGCGGTGAGTTGGCCAACAAGTACGACCCCTCGCAGGGCTTCGCTGACGACGACGAGGAAGAGGCGCCTTACGACCCTTGGGAGGACGGCGCCAGCGACCCGGACCTGGAACTGGCCGCCACCTTCGACATCAACGCGCTGCGCGCGAAGGCCGCGAAGGGCAAGTAGCCAGAGTTTCGGCTTGGGATATTGAGCCGATGTCGTCTATATGGCGACATCGACACGTTATCCCAAGGCCTACTTGCTCAGGATCGGGAAATTGGTGGCGTAGCCGAACAACTCGACAAAGAGCTTCCAGGCCCGCTCGTTGTTAGGGAGATCCCTCACCTGGTTGCTGTAGACCTCACCATCGACGCTCTCGACGCCATACGTCCAACTGTCGTACTCACCGTCGGGCACCTGCTGGGCGGGCCACTGCGAGAACTCGGTCTCATCGAGGAGTTGCCGCACCCGCGCGATGTCGTCGTCGGTGAGTTCGACCACAGAGGTCGCCGTCCGGAGATCGTCGAGGACGCTCAGCTCCGTGGCCTTGAAGTACGCCTTGCCTTCCTGCAGGTCGAACAGGGCTGAGACCTTACCCGTGGGGTCGGTCTCATTGGGCTGGCGGTCGTCCCACACAGACTCGATGCCGAGGAACCTGATGCGTTCGTAGGGCTCGGGGAATCCATCGCTACCCTCGAGCAGGTAGGTGTAATCGTTGGCCTGGCTCAGTTCGTCGGCGTGCTCGGTCTCGTAGGCATGTTCATGGAGCCACGGCAGCGAATCCAGGAGGTCCTCCTTGGCCGGGTACCGCCTCAGCATCTTGTCCCGGGCCAGATATCCATGCTTGATCATCAGGTCGATGTCGTAGCCGTCGACATCGTCTTCGGTGAGCCCGTAGTGATCCATGATCCACTCCCGGGTAAGCGGGGTGCCCTCTGCATCCTGGCCGGACGGGGTGGCTTCGGGTGAGTTCACCTCGCCGGGAGCCACCGAGCCAGAGGGACCGCTCCCACCGGCACTCGGCACAACCTTGTCATCGGGTGTCACCTGGCAAGCGGTGATACCGAGGCTTGAGCACAGCATGAGGAGCAGTGCGGTCACAATGGTTCGGGTACGCATGGCTTCTACCATCCTACGCCGGTAGCGGGTGGTGCCACGCGGCTTCCGTCGTCACCCGCTCCAGCGATGCTCACCCGACGGCGGGGTAGAAAAGCCGGGCGAGGGATAGATTCAACAGCCGTCGGGGCCGCAGGCGTCGCCGGCCTTACCGTCGATC
>JAUNRO010000575.1 GCA_030544185.1 Propionibacteriaceae bacterium
GCCGGATCGCAGAAGTACACCGGGCAGCCGGTGGCGATCGAGAACGACTTGTGGCCGGCCATCTCGCAGCCCTGATCCCAGGTCAACGACCCTCGAAGGTGTTCCGGGAGCGTACTGATGGTCTTGACGAGCTGGTCACGGACCTCCTCGGCGGTATGGCCACCGGGCAGGTGGACGAGCATGACGTAGCGGGTGGCGCGTTCGACCAACGTGCCGATGGCCGAGGTGTTTCCGGCGCCCAGGATCAGGTCGCCTTCCCAGTGCCCGGGCACTGCCCGGTCCTCGATCTCGGCGGGCCGATCGGCGATCATCACCATTTCGTCGACGAACCGGCTGCGCCGCTGGTCAGGGCGCTTGCGGGGGATGCGGCGGGCCCGCCCGGTCCGGAGCGCGGTCTCGACCTGGCGCTTGAGCCCGCCGCGGGCCTGCAGGTACAGCGCTTGGTAGATCGTCTCGACGCACACCCACCTAGCCTGATCGTCGGGGAACGCTCTGCGCAACGCCCCGACGATCTGCTCCGGCGAATGCCGCAGCGACAGCCTGTCCTGGATGAACTCCGCCAGAACCGGGTCCGAACCGATCTTGGAGGTCTTCGGCCGGAATCGGCGCAGCACGCTGCGGCGATGCGCCTGATGAGGCTCGTACCGGCCCTCGACGTTGCTGTTGCGTCTGATCTCACGAGACACCGATCCCGGGTCCCGGCCGATCTGGCGCGCGATCTCACGGACGCCCTTGCCCTCTCGGTGCAGGTCGGCGATCTGCTCCCGCTCCAGAACCGACAGGTATCGGGGCGAGATCACCTTCTCGACCCGCTCGATCGGGATGACCTCGACAGGCACCGCCCGACGACCTGGGACGTACTCGAGCACACTCATCAGTCGGTTATAGAGCGCCACATCCGGCCCCGCGGGGACAAACGCCGTCCGCGGCTGACCGACGCGTTCGGACACGCCCTTGTCCCAGTCCAGCGCTGTCCGGACCGAGATCCCCACCGCCCTGGCCGCCCCCGGGCGATCCATCGCCGCGGAGCGAAGGAGCAGGTACTCACATCGCTTGGTCGTCGACTTTCGCGTGTGACCATCCGGATGACGCACCCACAAACCAGCAGACATCCCGACGCGATAGACGACCGTCGAACTCACTCCGACCGCCCGGGAGACGTCCATCGGCGCCATCCCGGCAACCAACGCAGCCCTGATCGCCGCACACTCGTCACCAGTCGAACGCCGCCGCTTCGACACCGGCCACTTCCTCGAGTGCGCCAACGCCAACGCCCGCCCGTAATGCACCCCGACCGCGGCCGCCGCCGCACGAACCGACGAGCCGCCACAGATCAGCGACTCCAACTCCGACACCTGCGCCGGAGAAAACTCCCAAACAGAACCCTCAACAGCCACAACGCAACACCCTGATCTCACTCAGGTGTTGCAACGACCCTTAGAACCCAAGCCGACCCGGAGGTACGACAAGGGCCCGCCTCCTGAATAGGAGGCGGGCCCTAGCCGTCACCAGTTACAGGCGCTCGATGATCGTCACGTTGGCGGTGCCGCCGCCCTCGCACATCGTCTGC
>JAUNRO010000576.1 GCA_030544185.1 Propionibacteriaceae bacterium
CGGTGAGGGCGCGGCCAACATCAAGAGCCACCACAACGTCGGCGGACTCCCCGAAGATCTGCAGTTCACGCTGATCGAGCCGCTGCGCCAGATGTTCAAGGACGAGGTGCGCGCCGTCGGGGAGCAGCTCGGGCTCCCCGAGGCCATGGTGTGGCGTCACCCGTTCCCGGGGCCCGGGCTGGGCATCCGCATCGTGGGCGAGATCACCGAGGAACGCCTCGCGATCCTCCGCCAGGCCGATGCCATCGCGCGCGAGGAACTGGCCAACGCGAAGCTGGAGCGCGAGATCTGGCAGTTCCCGGTGGTGCTGCTGGCAGACGTGCGCTCCGTGGGCGTGCAGGGCGACGGCCGCACCTACGGCCATCCCATCGTGCTGCGACCCGTGGTCTCCGATGACGCGATGACGGCCGATTGGGCACGGCTGCCCCACGACCTCCTCGAGCGGATCTCCAGCCGGATCACGAACGAATGCCCGGAGGTCAACCGCGTGACGCTCGACATCACGAGTAAACCTCCGGGCACCATCGAGTGGGAGTGAGCCGGGATCAGGCCGCGTAGGGGCCCTTCCGGTTGCGGTCGTCGTACCAGTTGCGGGCCTTCGAGTAGCCCTCGCCGGCGATCGTGCCGCCCTGCTCGCGGGGGATGACCGCCCACAGGACGAGGAGACCTCCGCCTGCGAACAGCGACACGAGGATGAAGGCGACTCGGATGATCGTCACGTCGATGTCGACGGCGCGGGCGATGCCTGCGCAGACGCCACCGATCATGCCGTTGCGGGATCGGGTGAGGTTCATGGGATGTCCTTTCGGTTGCTACGGATGCGGCCGCGCGATGCGAGGAGACCGATCGTGCCGGCGGCGGCCAGGGTCACGGCAAGAATCGGTTGGATCAGGGGCGAGGCGATGTGATCTGCCAGGAGCAGCACGACGGCGAAGCCGATGGCGACCAGGCCGACGGCGAGTGCCGCCACGTCGAGCGTTGCGCGGGTCATGATGCGTCCTCGATCGTCACGGTGGAGAAGGTGGCTGAGACCTGGAGCTCGAGATCGATGGGCTCGGGGCTGCCCGGGCCGGTTCCGCTCAGGTCCTGCACATCGCTGGCCCAGGAGGTCACGCTCGTGGCGACAGCAGGGGCGGGCATCAGCACCTCCACATCGGAAGCGATCGCCTCGATGCGCACGGTCCGGTATGCGCTCAGCTCAAGATCGCGCAGGTCGACGGTGGCCTCCTGCGCCACGATGCGCACCAGGTGGGTGTCGGCGCTGCCGAATGCCGGGCGGGCGTCGCTCTGGGAGGCCAGCCACCCCGTCGCGGCGAGCGGCAGCACCAGCAGAGCGAGAACGGTGCGGGGCATCCGGCGACGGCGCGCCACCAGAGCGAAGAACACCAGCGCCAGTCCCGCTGCGCCGGTGGCGGCGGCGAGAACCGTGTCCGCGGGCATCGCGAGAAGGCCCCCTGTCACGCCGGCGGTGCCGAGCACCGCGGCGATGACCGCGAGGCCGCCCAACCAACTCACCTTCCCGGCGGGAGGGGCGGGCCGGGGGAGGGGCTCATCCTCAGGGGCGTA
>JAUNRO010000577.1 GCA_030544185.1 Propionibacteriaceae bacterium
AGAGGATCTTGTCTGGCTAGCACAGGAAATTAATAGCCGCCTACAGAAGGTCACCGCGGCCAAGCAGGAGACGTCGCGTCACATGAGTGCACAATGACCAGAACTGTTTGGTCGAATCCACTCACGCTGCGACTCGAAACCGATATGTGCACCGGCCTGACCGCTGAGATTGTGGCTTTAACGAGTCAGGATAGAGATGCTGGATGGCTCGGGCTGCACCCGGACCACGAGGAGTCGCTGCTCAAGACCTGTTGAGGTCGAACCCGATTCGGCCGACGACAGTGCCGATACGATGCAGGAAACTGCGGTAGAGAGGGAGCGCTTCGTGTACCACGAACAAGCACACAGGACCCAGATGGGGGACACCGCGATCATCGACGGGATCAGGGGAGTCATCGACGACGTCGAGGCGACGCTGGTTCACCTCACCCTTGTCAACGAGGACGGCTCCCATACGCTCGAGCTGACGCCAGGCGCGTTGGTCGAGCTCGTAAAGGAACGGGAGCCCGGCAAGCCAGCCGGAGGGAGTCGCGTGCCCTATATGTTCGCGGTGCCGCACGAGGACGGTGAGTCGGAGCCATGTGATGACTGCGCCGCGAACGAGTTTTGGGACTCAATGTGAGGCAGCTCCACATCGACGAAGCGACCATGGGCCAGACCGTGCGTGTTGGTGACATCACCGGGATCGTCGAGTCGGTCGACGTCAAGGAGGTCCTCATCACCCTCGTAGCGGTTGACGGTGTCCACAAGTTCGAGCTCCCCGCCGACACCATCATCGACGTGCTGAAGTCGGCAGGTGAGTCAGAAAACGACCGAGGCGAGGCCGCGCTGTTTAGAGAGAGCGGACACGTCGACGATGAGTCCTGCGACTGCGACTGGTGCTTGGCGAAGTGGATGGGCGACTTTCCAGATTGAGCGTGCTTGCTCAGATGCGCGGGTGGTCGGGCTGGACCACGAACAACGGCCCGGAGAGGATCGTGAACTTCCTGCCTCAGTCATGTTCTTGAAAACAGGAGCGAACCGTGAGCAGCAGCAGTCCTTCAATAGGACTTTACTTGATTCATCTATGGCTCTGGATCTAGGGTGATTATTCGCCACTTCGAAAAGGACGCCTGACATGCGCGTGAACGTGACCCGTTCCGGGGACTGGTGGGCCGTGGAGGCGAGTTTCGCTGGCCAGGCGGTGTACACCCAGGTCAAACGGCTGGACCAGGTGGAGGAGATAATCCGCAGCGCCTTCGCGACCCTGGACATCGACATCAGTGGAGAGACTCTCGACGTCGCCCACACCGTCCCGGGAGCCGAGCTTGCGCAGGTCGCCCGGACCAAATCCCGGGAGGCGGCCGCGGCGATGGCGTCGGCCTCGGAGTCAATGCGTCACGCCGCCGATGCGCTCCAACGGCAGGGCCTGTCCGTGCGAGACATCGGGGTGCTCCTCGGCGTCTCACCGCAACGGGTCTCGCAGCTCACCAGCCGATAACCGGAGCTCCTACTGCAACAATGTTGCAGTAGATGCATGCAGCCGTCGGCACTCGACAGGATCCTTGAACTTCCGGTACGACG
>JAUNRO010000578.1 GCA_030544185.1 Propionibacteriaceae bacterium
CGGCCTCCTATACTGGCCGGACGGTCTTGAGTGCCAGCACATCAGCCCCGGCTTGCTGGCCGGCAACCCTCCTCGCGGTGGGGTGCCCCGGGTGATGACCAGGCCCGCGCGGTCCCGCGCGCCGGGCAAGCGCGAACGCCCTGGAGGCACGACTCATGGCACACCGTCCACCCGACATTCCCGGTGATGGGGGCTGGTCCGGCCTGCAGACCGCCGATATCGGGACGCTGTCGCTCGACTCCGGGCGGAGCATCCCCGTCACCGTCGCCTATGAGACCTGGGGCCGGCTGGATGCCGATGGCAGCAACGCCGTCCTCGTCGAGCACGCCCTGACCGGCGACAGCCACGTCGTCGGCCCGGCGGCGGAGGACCACCCCACGGCCGGCTGGTGGGAGGGGCTCATCGGGCCGGGAGCGCCCCTGGACACCGACGAGCTGTTCGTCGTCGCGACCAACGTCCTCGGGGGCTGCCGGGGGACCACCGGGCCGAGCAGCCCGGCCCCGGACGGCCGCGCCTGGGGGAGCCGGTTCCCGCGGATCACGATCCGCGACCAGGTCCGGGCCGAGGCACGGCTCGCCGACCACCTCGGGATCAGCAGCTTCCGGGCGGTGCTCGGCGGGTCGATGGGCGGGATGCGGACCGCCGAGTGGGCCGCGACCTACCCCACTCGCGTGCAGGTCGCCCTCGTCATCGCCTCGACCGGAGTCGCCTCAGCGGAGCAGATCGCCTGGGCCAGCGTGCAGAACCAGGCGATCCGGGCCGACCGTCACTACGCCGGCGGCGACTACTACGACACTGGGGCGGCCCCGACCGAGGGGATGTCGATCGCGCGAGAGATCGCCCAGGTCACCTACCGCAGCGAGCCCGAGCTGCAGGCGCGCTTCGGCAACAGCCTCCAGCCGGCCGCCGAGACCGCGGCGCACCGTCTCAGCCACGGCTCCCTGGACCGGGGTGAGGGCCGCGCCCTGTTCGCTGTCGAGGGATACCTGCACCACCACGGGGCCAAGCTCGTCTCCCGCTTCGATGCGGGCAGCTTCATCACCCTCAACGAGGCGATGTCCGGCCACGACATCGGCGCCGGGCGCGGCGGGATGACGGCAGCCCTCGCGGACTTCGGCGGCGCCCTGGTCGCGGTGAGCGTCGACTCGGACCGCCTCTATCCGCCGCACCAGTCCGAGCAGCTCGCCGCGGCCGCGCCGCGCGGCCAGCACGTCCGGCTGGCCTCACCACACGGCCATGACGGCTTCCTCATCGAGCGCGAGCAGGTCGGGCGGATCATCCGTGAGGCGCTCGCGGCAGCGGGGGAGTCCGGTGACTGGCGGCAGTGGCGCGAAGCCCGGAGGGCTCGCAGCAGCGCCTGACGCACGGTCCGGTAGCGTCGATGTATGAGCATCATCGTCGGCTATGTCCCCACCCGGGAGGGTCGGGCCGCCCTGCGGTTCGCCGCCCAGGAGGCTCTGCTGCGCACGCTGGACGTCGTCGTCATCCAGTCGCCGCGACGTGGCCCGGACCGGCACGACGAGATCGAGACCGAGGACCTGGACGCGGTCCGCACCG
>JAUNRO010000579.1 GCA_030544185.1 Propionibacteriaceae bacterium
AGGAGGTCGACCCGGCCACGGTCGATGGCTTCTTCGCACCGCTGGACTCCCCCGAGCTCAACCTCACCCGACCCGCACAGGAGAGCTGATGACTGACTACGAGACGATCCTGGTCGAGCGCGAGGGCCGCGTCGGCCGTATCACGCTCAACCGCCCCAAGGCGCTCAACGCCCTGAACTCGACCCTCATGCGCGAGCTGGTCGCCGCGGCGCAGGAGTTCGACCGCGACACCGGCATCGGCGCGATCCTGATCACCGGCTCCGAGCGCGCGTTCGCCGCGGGCGCCGACATCAAGGAGATGGTCGACCAGTCCTACCAGGACGTCTTCATGTCCAACTGGTTCGACGAGTGGGACCGCCTCTCCGCCATCCGTACACCGCTGGTCGCGGCCGTCTCCGGCTACGCCCTCGGCGGTGGCTGCGAGCTGGCGATGTACTGCGACGTGCTCATCGCCGCCGACAGCGCCAAGTTCGGGCAGCCCGAGATCAAGCTGGGCACCCTGCCCGGCATGGGCGGCTCGCAGCGGCTGACCAAGGCGGTGGGCAAGGCCAAGGCGATGGACCTGCTGCTCACCGGCCGGCAGATGGACGCCGAGGAGGCCGAGCGCGCCGGTCTGGTCTCGCGGATCGTTCCCGCCGCCGGCCTGCTCGAGGAGGCCGGCAAGGTCGCCGAGACGATCGCCAAACAGTCGCTGCCGGCGCTCTACGTCGCCAAGGAGGCCGTCAACGTCGCCTTCGAGACGACGCTGGCCGAGGGCGTCCGCTTCGAGCGCCGCACCTTCCACGCGACCTTCGCCTTCGACGACCGCGCCGAGGGCATGAAGGCCTTCAGCGAGAAGCGCTCCCCGGACTTCCAGCACCGCTGAGCGCCCCGAAGTCGCCGTTGCGGCGGCGGAAGGTCTCCAGCACCCCGAACACCGAGGCGAGATCGGCCTCGTCGAGGCCCAGGTCCGTGAAGACGTGGTCGTTGAGGACCGCTGTCGCCTCCTCGACCACGCGAGCGCCCTCAGCGGTCAGCTCCACGAGCACTGCGCGGCCGTCACGTGGGTCGGGATGGCGGGAGACCAGCCCGTCCTTCTCCAGGCGGTCCACGATGCTGGTGACACTGGCGGGATGGACCTGGAGGACTTCCCGAGCCCGGCTCATCCGCACGCTCCGGCCCCGGGCGAAAGCCAGCAGCCGGAGCAGCTCGAAGCGGGCGAACGAGATGCCGAAAGGCTTCAGCAGGGCGTCGATGCGACCCAGCAGGATCTGCTGGGCCCGCATCACCGAGGTGACCGCGGCCATCCCGTCGGCCGCCTCGCCCCAGCCGGCGTCGCGCCAGTGCTGGCGCGCCTCGGCGATCGGGTCCCGGCCCGTCATGTCCCTGCCCGCCATGACGCTCCTTGGTGATCGGCTCTCCGGCAACCTCAATGATCGGATCAACTTTAGTTGATCGGACCTCGCACGGAGCGCGACGACAAGACGAAGGCCCCCGCCGCATCCGGTGGGGGCCTTCTACTGTCTCAACACAGCGCGCGCCCGAAGGGATTCGAACCCCTAACCTTCTGATCC
>JAUNRO010000580.1 GCA_030544185.1 Propionibacteriaceae bacterium
GCGTATAGAGATAGACCCGCCCATCCGCCGGATCCACGAACCGATGCAGGCCCTGACCACTGCGGCTGTAACGATGCATCGCGGTGATCGACAGCTCGTGGCGGCCCTCGCTCAGGTCCAGCGACAGCCGCGCGCCGTCGAAGCGGCTCGTGTCGATCGGCTCATCGTCCAGGCTCGCCCCGAGGATCTCGTCGGCGATCACATCCACCACCGTGAGGCCGGCGCTCGAGGTGAACCGGATCACCGATGTGGTGACGAAGTTCTCCTCCGGCTCCGCCAGGGGCCTGCCGTCCGGATCCCTGCCGGTGAGATCGACCAGAATCTCGTAGGTCCGGGTCGCGAGCATGCCCGCACGGGCGGAAGCATTCGCCCGGGTGATGTTCGCTGGATACAAGACAGGTTCCTGCTTTCGTGCGTCGACGGCAGCGGGTGCCGTCAGAGCCTATCGGGCGCCTCTGAGGCTGGGGAGACCTCCTCGTTATGGTGGAGACCATGACTGATGAGCACGCCCCGACCAAAGTCGACCTCTGGTTCGACCCCATGTGCCCCTGGGCCTGGATGACCTCCCGTTGGATGATAGAGGTCGAAAAGGTGAGAAATGTAGACCTTACCTTTCATGTGATGAGTTTGTCAGTGCTGAATGAAGGCCGTGACGTGGATCCCGATTATCGGGCGCGGATGGACGCCGGTTGGGCGCCGGTCCGAGTCGCGCTGGCGGTGGATCAGCAATTCGGCAAGGAAAAGCTCAGCGATTTCTATACCGCTATCGGGACCCGGGTCCATCCCGGCGGCGCCGAGGCGAGCGACCGGGCGACGATCGAAGGGGCGCTGACCGATATCGGCCTGCCCGCCGACCTTGCCGACGCCGGTGACACCGACGCCAACGACGACGCGCTGCGCGCGTCCCACCACGCCGGCATGGATCCCGTGGGGTCCGAGGTGGGGACGCCGGTGATCCACGTCAATGGGATGGCGCTGTTCGGTCCCGTGCTCTCCCCGGCGCCCAAGGGCGAGCAGGCCGGACGCCTTTTCGACGGCTTCGCGCTGCTCACCGAATATGACGGATTTTTCGAGGCCAAGCGCACCCGGACCGTCGGGCCGATCTTCGATTGATCGGTCCGGAATGCCCGGCTCGCGGCCTTATTCGCGATCGCGACAATGTCACCTCATGCCGCGGGGGATGGCGGCCCGCAGATAGGCGTGCCAATTGTCTGCCGAGGAGAGCCCGCCGCGGCGGCCGAGGGATGCCAGCACCCCCTCGGCCGCGCGGCGGGTCGATGCGTCCAGCCGGCCGGTGATCTCCACCGGCTCGTCGAACAGCCACCGGGCCGTCGCCTGCACGACATGCACCTGCACCCGCGACCCGCTGCGGAAGCTCGAGCGCCCGGTGCCGCTGATCCCGTTGTCCAAATGGATGTGGTTGCGGTGCTCATCGTCGAACAGATACGTCAGCACGTGGGCGAAATGGATGTGAAGGTGGGCCTCCAGCGCCCTATAGCCACGCCGCTGCTCGGCCTCGTCCTGTGTGGCCGCCCACAGGTCCTCCCGGCTA
>JAUNRO010000581.1 GCA_030544185.1 Propionibacteriaceae bacterium
TGTCGTCTTGAGCAATGGGGCTTATCGCTCCGCCTCCGACGAGTCCCTGTTGGAGCGCCCAGTCCGGGACGCCGGCTTCGACCAGGTCCTCGACCGGCTGGAGATCTCGTCGCTGTTCGCGCAGCTCGGCCCGCGAGATGCCCGGCTGTTGTGGCTGCGTTTCGTCGAGGGCCGCACCCAGTCGAACATCGCGGCCGAGCTTGGGCTCAGCCAGATGCAGATCTCACGGCTGCTGGCCGCGCTGCTGCATCGGCTCCGTTCTATCGCCGCGCAGGAGCAGGAACTCGCGGGCTGACGCCGCGTCGACCGGTGCGGGCAACGGTTCTGCGCGGTGCACCCGCGCCGGCCCGTAGGCATGCCCGGGCAGCCATAGCTCCACCCAGCTGTGCGGCCTCGCCAGCAGGCAGGTGCGGAGCAGCGTGGCGGGCGGCAGTCCGCCGGCCAGGTCGAGAAGCCAGCGGGCGGGATCCTTGGCGTACGCCGCCAGCCACCCCGGCACCGTCAGGCGCTCCGCCTCGGGCGGCCAGTCCAGCCGGGCCCGGGTGCTCGGGGGCAGGTGCTTCCAGGCCGCCCGCGCGACGTCGAGAGCGTCCGCGAGGGCCTCCCGCGCCTTGTCCGGCGTCTCGCCGATGGCGTCCATCCGGGCGGCCAGGGGGGCTCCCGTCCCGAACCAGCAGACCAGGGCGTCGGGGCGATCCTTCGCCGGCATGGGCTCGAGGACGCTGACGAGTTCGGGCGCGGCGACGTCGAGCAGGCTGAGCAGCACCACCCCGTCGGCGACCAGGCGAGGACCGGACACATTCGAGTGCGACACAGGGAAACCTCCTTCTGCGAGGGGGAATACCCCGGCTTTACCGATCTCAAACCATCGGGCCGGACAGGAAGGGAAAAAGCGGCAAATTCCGCGGATCGAGATAATGCGAGCTCGAGCATTCTCTATGTCGACTAATCTGTTTCTTTCAAGCGGTCAGAAGGCGCCGGAATCGAGCAGCGCGTGCCGCAGGCGGTCGGCCAGAAGTGGTGTCGCAGCGAGAATGAAATCCTCGTTCTCTCGGCTTCGGGCCGCTAGTCCGGACACCTCCGCGCCCGCCTCGCGCGCGATCAGCGCCCCTGCGGCGTGGTCCCAGGGTTGCAACCCCTTCTCCCAGTAGCCGTTCAACCGGCCCGCCGCCACGGCGCACAGGTCCAGGCTCGCTGCCCCGATCCGCCTGATGTCGCGAACGCGCCCGATCATCTGGGCCAGCACCGCGGCCTGGTGGCGGCGACGCTCCGCCGAATACCCGAAACCCGTCGCCACCAGCGCCGTGGCGAGGTCAGCCTGGGGCGGAGCAGTGATGCCGCGGCCGTTGAGCATTGCGCCACCACCCGCCGCCGCGGCGTACACCTCCTGCGTCACCGGGTTGACCACGCACCCGGCGACCGCGCGCCACGTTGCCGGATCCGGATCGCCCTCGACCACCGCGACCGAGACCGCCCAGGCGGGGATGTCATAGAGATAGTTGACGGTCCCATCGATCGGGTCGATGACCCAGGTCAGGCCCGAGGTGGAG
>JAUNRO010000582.1 GCA_030544185.1 Propionibacteriaceae bacterium
GCACCTCGGCGGAGGCCTCCTCGGAGATCACCTGGCGGCTCACCGGCTCGGGCAGCTCGATCTCGGTCCCGTCGGCGGCGGTGGCCGACTTGATGATCGTGGGCTGGTGGTAGGTCCCGCCGTTGGTGACCGCGGCGACGGCGGCGGCCATCTGGACGGCGTTGACGCTCAGGCCCTGGCCGAAGGAGATCTGGTCACGCGAGTAATCGGGCATGTCCGCCGTCGGGACCTGGCCGGTGGCCTCCCCGGGTAGGCCGGTGCCGGGCCGATCCCCCAACCCGAACTGGGTCAGGTAGCCGGTGAGGGTTTCCTTCTCGAGTTGCCGGGTCAGCATGATCATCCCGACGTTGGAGGATTGGGCGATGATGCCGCGGGCGGTGAGGTTGAGGTCGCCGTGGGCGAAGGAATCGCGCACGAACCCGGCCCCGGACGCGATCCGGCCCGGCACCACCAGCTGGGTGTCGGAGGTGACCAGCCCTTGGTCGGCCAGCGCCGCCATCGTCAGCACCTTCTGCACCGAGCCGGGCTCGTAGACCTCCGTCACGGCGCGGTTGCCCAGGTCTTCGCTCTCGGCGGCGCCGGGGTTGGCCGAATCGAAGCTGGGGCCGTTGGCCAGCGCCAGAATCTCACCGGTATGGACGTTCATGACGATCGCCATGCCGGTCTTGGACTTGGAAGTGCGCATGCCCTCGGCGAGCGCCATCTCCGTCATCCACTGGAGGTCCGAGTCGATGGTGAGCTCGTACGTCGCGCCGTCGACGGGCGGCGACATGATGTTGGTGCCCAGCGGGATGCGCCCGTAGGTGGAGTAGTCATAGACCTCTTGGCCGGGGGTGCCCGTCAGGCTTTCCTCCAGCGAATATTCGAGGCCGGCGGCTCCCTCACCCTCTGCGTTGACGAAGCCGACGACGCTGGCCCCGACGGCCCGGTTGGGGTACACGCGAATGGGATCGGGCACGCCGAACACGCCCCACCAGGGCCGCTTGCCCTCGCCGTCGAAGCCGAGCTTCATGTCGGCCTGGATGGCGGTGTAGGTCACGGCCGGCACCTTGCGCTTGACGACCCGGTAGCGGGACTCGGGGGTGTTGATCAGCTCAAGGTAGGTTTCGGGGAGGCCGCCGAGGTGCCGCGCCAGGATCGCCGCAACGGCCGCGGGGGCGGCTTCCGCCTCCTCCTGCTTCCGCTCGCTCATCGGGTAGCGCTCATCCGCGCCGTTGGTGCGCACCATGTGGGGGTCGATGGACACGAGCATGGCGGGCTCGGTGGTGGCCATGACCTGCCCGTTGCGGTCGAGGATCTCGCCGCGGGTGGCAGGCAGTTCCCGGGAGGACTGCATCTTCGCGGCGGCCTCTGCCGCGAAGGCCTGCGAATCGAGGCCCTGCAGCTGGACCGCGCGCATGCTGGCTCCGCCCAGCAGGACGGCGAACACCACGAGGAAGACGCGGATGCGCAGGGAGGAACGCCCGATCGGCAGCCGCACCGTCTTGCGGTAGGTCCGCGCCGGCTTCGCCGCCGGCGGCTTCGGTGGTGCCTTCGTGGCCTTCGGCTTC
>JAUNRO010000583.1 GCA_030544185.1 Propionibacteriaceae bacterium
ATCGCCATATAGATCGCACTCGCGATCAGGCAGAGCATGACGAGGGTGGCGAACAGGCCGGTGGTGTCGACCGACATCGACTGGACCGAGAGCACCATCCCGAGGCCGTGGCCGCCCATGACGAGCTCGCCGACCACGGCGCCGGTCACCGACAAGGTGAAGCCGTTGCGCAGGCCGGTGAGGACCGCGGGCAGGGCCAGGGGCCACTCGATGAACCGCAGCAGCGTGAGGCCGTGGGCGCCGTCGAGCTGGGCGGCCTCGAGCACCTCACGGTCGATCGTGCGCAGGCCGAGGACGGTCGACAGCACGACCGGGAAGAACACCAGCAGCGCGCAGAGCAGCATGATCGGAAGCAGGCCATAGCCCACCCAGATCACCAGCAGCGGCGCGAGGGCCACGGCGGGGACGGCCTGGGACGCGGCGAGATAGGGCGAGACGGCGGCCTCGGCGATCCGGGCGCGGGCGATGAGATAGCCCATCGGCAGCGCGACCAGGGCGGCCAGCAGGCAGCCCAGCAGGGCCTCGAGGATCGTGATGCCCGCATAGGCGAGCAGCGGCCCCGCCGTGACATCGTGGGCGAACCGGGCGAAGACCTGGCCGGGCGGCGGCAGGAGCGTCGGGGGGACGGCGCCGGAGGCGGTGGCGAGCTGCCAAGCGAGCAGCACGAGAGCGCCGAGGAGAAGCGGGGCGATCAAGCGCACCGGCAACCGCAACCGCGGATGGGTGGTCTGTGTAGCCACTTCCTGCTCCCCTCGCCTGTGGCACCGGGGTCAGGAACGTGCGGAGCAACCGTGGTCGCGATCAGTGCGACCTCGACGCGAGCCCCGAGGGACGAGCGCCGATGGCGTCCGCAAACGCTGGTGCGCCTCCCATCCGGACTTTAACCGTCGGCACCGGAATTCCACCGGTTCAACCGAGCCCCTGTTTGAGGGCCCGGGTCGCGGGCTATGACCGCCGGCTCGGACTTTCACCGACCCCGGAGCACGTGTGCTTGCCTGCCCAGCATAACGCGCCGGTGCCCGCGGCGCATTCCCCCATTCCAGCAGGCGATAGAACTACCCCGCCCGATCGGCCCCCGGCCGGCCGGGGACATCGCGGGGAATCCCCCGGCCGGCGGGCATTTCCTCGGATTCCGGCGCCGTTTCCGGGTGCCGAGGGAGGTGACGCCCGGTTGACAGCAGGATCACCGACTTCCTATTTTCCGGTCAGGTCTAACAATCCTGTAACCGATCAAAGGACTCTCCCTCATGAAGCGCACGTTGCTCACCGCTGCCCTCGCGGCCGGCCTCGCCGTCGGCGCCCTGGGCGCAGCACCGCCTGCTGAGGCCCGGACTTCCACCAACTATTGGCAGCAAGCCGCCCCCGTCGACCGCTATGTCCCGAATCAGGCTGCCGTTGCCAAGGAGGTGCTGCGGCTGGTGAACATCGAGCGGGCCCGGGTCGGCGCACCGCCGCTGCGCCAGATCGCCGCCCTGGATGGCGTCGCACAGCGGTGGGCGAACCGCATGGTGGCCACGACCGGCTACCGGCACAACCCGGATTTC
>JAUNRO010000584.1 GCA_030544185.1 Propionibacteriaceae bacterium
GGCGCCCCGGCTTGAGGGCGGCCGGGCGATCGTGCTCGGTCAGAACGGCGCCTGGCGCTATGAGGATGATTACCGGTGGCCGCAGCTGAGCAAGGAACTGGTCGCGGCGGCGTACGCCAATTAGGCCGGCAGACCGAGCGTCCATTTCGCAGCGCGAGAATCCACCTCGCATCACGACGTCCACTCGGTGACGCGCATGTGCGCCTTCCGGTGGATGTCCTGCTGCGACGTCGGTAGTCGTGCGGCACGATCCGGGCCCGACCACGCATAGTGCGGGCATGGTGTTCATCGATGCGGCTGCGGATCTGTTGCTCGGCTCGCGATGCCCAGGGTGTGGCCAACCGGGCCATGGCCTGTGCCGCGGCTGCCGGATCGAACTCGAGCAGGGACGGGTGCGGTTCGTGCGCCGCGATCCATCGCCGCCGGGGATGCCGCTCACCGTGGCGGCGGGGGACTATGTCGGCGTCATGCCGCATCTGGTCGCCGGGTTCAAAGACGAACGGTTGCTCGGCCTCGCGGGCCCGCTCGCGACCAGGTTGGCGCTGGCGGTGGCGCACCTGCTCGCGGCGCTCGGGCACCTCGGCACGGCCTATCACCTGGTCCCGATTCCCTCGGCCCCGGCTGCCGTCCGCGAGCGGAGCGTGGATCACACTCGGCTGCTGGCGCATCGGACCAAGGCCGTCCTGCGCCGGGAGGCGGGGCTGGGGGTCGTGGTGCGTCACGGGCTGCGGCCTGGTCGGCGAGTGACCGACCAGGTCGGACTCGACGCCGGGGCTCGGTGGCAGAACCGGGAGGGTCACTTCCGGGTGGCCGGGACGCCCCCGTCGGACTCCGTGCCCATCCTCATCGACGATGTGACGACGACGGGCGCCACACTCGCCGCGGCTGCCCGCACCTTCGCCGCGGCGGGGACACCGGTGCTCGGTGCGGCGGTGGTTGCCGCCACTGTCCGGCGAACGATGGCGCGGCGCGAGTGAGGGGCTCCGGCCGGACCCCGTGCACGAAATTGCGGAAGGTCTGTGAGCCCGCCCTCGCGGCGAGTCTCTCGATAGAATCGCGCGGTGCTGAAGTCCGGGTGGATCCACGTCTTCTGGGTGGCCTCGGTCATCGGGGTCGTAGCGCTGGTCAGCAATATCACGACCGAGACCCAGCTGACGGGGCAGGCAGATACGTGGTTGACGGTCCGGTTCACCCTCAGCAAGCTCGTGAACGCGGGAACCGTCTGGGGTGGGCTGCTCATCCTCGCCGGGTGGCTGGTCCGGCGGCCGCTGGCCGCCGCGCTCGCGGGCATCGCCGCGGGTGAGGTCGCGCTCGCCGTGCACTACGCGCTCGGGCAGGTGTTCGCGGTGTACGGCTATGGGGCGCACATGTGGGCGGCGAATTGGCCTTGGTTCGTCATCGCACTCGTCCTCGGTGCACCACTGGGTCTCCTCGGTGCGACCGCCCGGCGCCGCGATGGCTGGGGGCTCGCCGCCAGGCTGGTGGTGCCCGTCGGGGCGATCGTCGAACCGTTCGTCACGAGCAAATTCGCCCGCGTGGGACC
>JAUNRO010000585.1 GCA_030544185.1 Propionibacteriaceae bacterium
CCTGTCCGCCGTCGTGATCCTGGCGGTGGCCTGGCACGCCGCTGCGGAGGCGAAGCAGCATCCCGCGCTGTGGCCGCTGCTCGGCCTCCTCCAGGCAGGCCTCACGGCCGTGTTCGTGACCGGAGACCTGTTCAACGCCTACGTCGGGCTCGAACTGGTGGGGGTCGCCGCCGTCGGCCTCGTGGCGCTCGGCGGGAAGCCCGCCTGGGAGCCCGCGCTGCGCTACCTGCTCATCGCCGTGCTGGGCTCGCTGCTGTTCCTCGTGGCGCTGGGGGTCGTCTACGGCGCCACCGGCACCCTCGACCTGCGTCTGGCCGGTCAACGATGGCCCGACGTGGGCGTCGATGCGCTCTGGGTGCTCGCGCTGGCCGGCCTCGGGCTCGCGCTGAAGGCGGCGCTGTTCCCGCTGCACGGCTGGCTGCCCCCGGCGCACGCCGCGGCCCCCACCGCCGCCAGCCCCCTGCTCTCCGGCCTCGTGGTCAAGGCCCCGCTGGTGGTGCTGTTGCGGCTCTGGTTCGAGGTCACCGACGGCCACCTCGCCGTCGCGGCCGCGGCCGCCGTCATGGGTACGGGCGCCATCGTCTGGGGTGGTGTCATGGCGCTGCGCCAGCGCCGGCTCAAGCGGGTGGTCGCCTACTCGACGGTGGCGCAGGTGGGCTACCTGTTCCTCGTGCTGCCGCTCACCCTGCCGGGGACGGATGCGACCGTGCAGCGTTACGCCCTCGGCGGCCTGGTGACGCTCGCGGTGTCGCACGGCCTCGCGAAGGCCGCCCTGTTCCTCGTGGCCAGCACCCTGAAATCCCGGCACGGCACCGATGACCTCGACACCCTGCCCGGGCTGGCCGAGGCCTGGCCACCCATGCTGCTGGCGATGGGGCTGGCCGCCATCAGCCTCATCGGCGTGCCGGTCTCCGCGGGCTTCGCCGGCAAGTGGCAGTTGCTCAGCGCCGCCGTGCTGCCGGGCCACTGGTGGCTGGTGGCCGTGCTGCTGGGCGGCAGCGTGCTGTCGGCCGCCTACCTGCTTCGCCCCGTCGCCGGCAGCCTGAAGGATCCGGAAACCGACGACGTGGCCGCCGCCTGGCCCACCCTCGGCTGGCGCCACGCCCTCGCACCGCTCGGCCTGGCCCTGCTCGCCGTCCTGCTCGGCTTCAGCGCCTCCGGGCTGGTGGAGCTGGCCCTCGTCGGATGGGAGGCCCGCTAGATGTTCGCCCTCCTCCCGGTACTGGTGCTGCTGATCTCCGCCGCCGCGGCGGTGGCGATCATGCTGCTCCCCGAGCGCGCCCGCACTCCGCGCGCGGCCATCAACGTCTCCGCCGCGGTGCTGAAGCTCGCGCTGCTCGTGGCGCTCATCCCCGTGGTGTTCTTCGCGGAGTACCCCGCCGTCGGCTGGGAGTTCCTGCCCGGCGTGCGGCTGGAGCTGCGCATCGATTCCCTCTCGATGGTGTTCGCGCTGCTCAGCTCGGTGCTGTGGCTCGCCACCACGATCTACGCGATCGGCTACCTGCGGGACACCGCCGGCCAGTCCCGGTTCTTCGGTT
>JAUNRO010000586.1 GCA_030544185.1 Propionibacteriaceae bacterium
CCTAGCTCGGCTGGGTACGCCGGCCGGCCGCCTGGCGGCCCCAGCCCTCGGGCCGGCCTAACTCTGCTCGGAGGCTTCGAGGCCCGCCGCCCTGCCCTTGGCGACGATGCGCTGGGCGACCTTCATCCCGGCCTCGTCGACCATTTCGTCGTCGACAACGATGGCGCCGACCGCTCCCCCGGCCTCGGCGGTCGCCGCCGCATAGGCCTCAATCATCCGCAGCGAGCGGTCGAAGTCTGCCTGCCGCGGGGTGAAGATCTCGTTGCCGGCTTCGATCTGGTCCGGATGCAGCACCCACTTGCCGTCATAGCCCAGCGCCGCCGCGGCCCGGGCCGAGCGGCGGAAGCCCTCGACGTCGCGGATCGCCACGAAGGGTCCGTCGATCGCTGCGAGCCCGTGTGCTCGCGCAGCCACGAGGATCGAGAACAGCACATGGTGAAAGGCGTCGCCGCGGTCATAACCCTCGGGCTGCTCCCCGACGTTGGTCGAGGCCATCCCGACCGACGCCATGAAGTCGCCCGGGCCGAACACCAGCGAGCGCATCCGGGGGCTCGCCGCCGCGATTGCGGCCGCGTTGAGCAGTCCCCGGGCGTCTTCGATCTGCGCCTCGATCCCGATCCGGCCGACCGCCAACCCGTGCGTACGCTCCACCTGCGTCAGCAGCAGATCCAGCGCCACAATGTGCTCCGCGGACTGCACCTTGGGCAGCACCAGCGCGTCGATGTGATCGCCTGCCGGACCCACGACCTCCACGACGTCGGCATAGGTCCACTCGGTCGTCCAGTCGTTCACCCGGACGGTCACAATGGGCGCGGCCCAATCTTGGGCCAGCGCGTCGACGATGCGGGCGCGCGCCTCGGCCTTGGCCGCGGGGGCAACCGCGTCCTCGAGGTCGAGGAACACAGCATCAGCCGCGAGCCCGCGGGCCTTGGCGAGGAATCGGTCGGAGGAGCCGGGGACTGCCAGGACGCTACGCCGGACCTGGGTGGACGTTTCGGGAGCTGCTGTCTCGGTCACCCGTTCAGGCTAGCGGCGCAACCTCACGCAGACGGGCGCCACTGTGGATCCCGTCCGATCAACCCCATCAGCCGGTCGACCGGATCGGCATCCTCGGCGACCGGGACCGGCTCACCGAACTGCCCGGACTGCTGCAGCGCCGGGCCCATGGCCGACATCCCCGCATGCATCGCGGTCGCCGAGTCGGCATCGAGCTCGACCTCCTGACCGGTGGCCCGCGCCAGATCCCAGGAGTGCATGAACACGTCGCTGCTATAGAAACCGTCGATCACCGCCGCCAGCGGCACATCGCCCATCGGGCCCAAGCACAGGATCCGGCCCGCCTCCTCGGGATTCTCGAGCAGGGCCTGGATCGCCTCGGTCTGCGCGGCGAACGCAGCGGCGCGACCAGCCACGGGGATCGGCAACACAACTCCATGGGCGCCCAGCATCTCTCCGGGCCAGGAGGTGAGGTGGTCGACGATGTCACCCGCTCGCCATTCAGCGACCGGCGTGGGCACAGACCAGTCGGACGTGCCG
>JAUNRO010000587.1 GCA_030544185.1 Propionibacteriaceae bacterium
AAGGCCTTTTCTGTCTGGCAATCGGCAGTACCGCTCAGCCGACGGGCGCTCAGCCGATCGCCCCGATATCGGTGGCCGTCGGGTTTCCGCGCGAGGCGTGGTCGCCGTTCAGTGACCTGCCCGTCACCCGGCCGGAGCCGGCAGGACGAATCCGTCCAGCACCAGGGCCGGCCACCGGGCCAACACCTCGGCGCGCAGGGCGAGTTCATCGGCGTCCAACACCTCGGCGACCGCCGCGATCAACACCCGCAACGACAACTCGCCATCGCACGCGCCCAGGATGCCGCCCAGCGCGGTGTCCACCTCGATCGCCCGGCCGAATCCCCGACGCGAACGCAGCACCACATGTTCGGGGTCAGCCGCTCCGGGACGGCCCACGGTTTCCTGGTCGATCCCCTCGGCCAGTGACCAGTGGGTGTCGAGGACGGCGTTCTCGGACAGGTCGACCGCACAGGCGGCCCCGGCCGCGGCGAACGCCTGCCCCACCGGCTGGACGACCTGATGCGGCCACGATTCCACCCGTTGCACCCCGACCCGGTCGGCCTCGGGACGGACGACCTGAAGCCATCCCATCCCGACCGCCTCGACCCCGAGGGTGTCGAAATACCCCAGCCATTCGCGGTACCGCGGCGTCCATTCCGTGGTGCCCGCCAATCCGGCGTCGGTCAGCCACATCTCGATGTACTCGTATGGATCGAGCAGCTCGCGTTCCAGAACCAACAGGTCGAAATCGGGCCCCACCCACCCCTGCAGCCGGTCCGCCCAGGGCTCATCGCGCAGGTGCGCCCAGTTGCCGAGCACCTGCAACCGTCCCCCCGGAGCCAGCCGGGGCAACGCCTCGCTGATCACTCGTTGCATCAACCCGTCCCCGACCTGGCCGGATTCTCGGTAGGTCAACCGCTCGGCCTCCGGCCGGGGCGGACTCATCACGAACGGTGGATTGGTCACGATCAGGTCGAAGGTCTCGTCGGCGACCGGCGTGTACAGGTCGCCCAGCCGGGCGTCGACGTCGGCACCGCTGAGCCCCCACGTCCACCGGGCCAGGTCCAGCGCTCGCGGATTGAGATCAGTGGCCACCACCCGGCCGGCATGCCGGGCCAGGTGCAGCGACTGCACCCCACACCCAGTACCGAGGTCGAGAGCCCGTCCGACCGGTTCGCGAACCGTCAGTTCGGCCAAGGTGGTGGACGCCGGGGACACCCCCAGCACATAGTCCGGCCGGGTCGGGGCGCCCTCGTGGTCGAGGTTGGGAGACAGGTCGGAGACCACCCAGCCCGTCGCGCCGTCGTCATCGGAGCCATAGGGACGCACATCCACGGCCGCGCTGACCTCGGTGCCGGAAGCCCGCAGGATCCCCGCGGCTGCCAACTCGTCGACCAGCCCGGGCAGCGCCCGATCGGCGTCGGCGCGTGACACCGGCCGCTGCAACAGCCACAACCGGGCCAAGGTGGCCTGCGGGTCGTCCGCATTACCCAGGACAATCGCCGTGGGCACCGTCGAGTTGCGCCACAGACCGGTTTGGGCGGCTACC
>JAUNRO010000588.1 GCA_030544185.1 Propionibacteriaceae bacterium
GCAGGAAGAGTTCCTGATGTACGACACGTGGCAGCAGGTGGACCTCAGGACATCCTGGGGCGTGTTCGCGCCCGGCGCTGTGCTGTTCTACACCGACGATGATGCCGTCGTGGTGGAGGCCATCGCCAAGGAGAAGAAGGCGAAGCTCCGCATTCAGCGCCTCAACGGCGAGCGCTTCGAGAAGGAGCTCAAACAGCACGAGTCGATGGGCCTCCAGGCGGAGGCGCGGTTGGAGAGCCGCCAGGTGCGCGGCATGATGCTGCCAGCCGTCCTCTGGGAGGAGGACGCGCTGTTCTCGCTGCGCAACGGCGTGGGTCTGGTGACCAGCATCGTGGTCACCTTGGCCGCGTTGTGGCTGATCAGCTCCGGAAGCACGCCTGGAGCGTTCATCTACTGGGCCCTCATGGCCGGCGCCGGTGCCGGCGTGTGGGCCCGCCGTCAGGTCAAGAGCACCCACATCTCCTTCCTGGCGCCGGACAGGCTGGGTCTCACGATGGACACGATCCTGCCGTACGCCCTCACCCGGGAGCAGGGGAAGCTGTGGATCTCGCCGAAGCGGGGCGCGAACCGTCGACAGTTGGCCCACGAGCGCGTCGAGGCCATCCGCGATGCGTATCTGGCGTTGCGTGAGGATGTGGCCTACCGCATCGAGTCATCGGCACTGTTCGACCCGAAGGTGCCCGCCACAGCCGAGTTCGAGGCCTCGCTGGTGGCCTTCGACGACGTCACCGACGACACGTCGACCGATCAGCTCGACGCCCTGGCCTCGGAGGTGGAGGTCACGTTCAACGTGGCCCAGGCCAACGCGGAGCGGCTCGGGCTGCAGCACCTCCCGGAGGATAAGCGGGCGGAGGCCCGCCGCGCCGGCAAGGCCGCCCACCTGGCCGCGGGCGCCGCCACGGAGGGCGAGCGCCGGGCCTCGCTGGCACAGGTCAAGCGCATCCTCGACTCGCTCGCGCTGTACTACCTACCCACCATCGACGAGAAGCTCGCCATCGGCGGGGCTGCCCCGAGTACCGGGGCTGAATCCGGCACCCAGTCCCGTTGATGGTCGTTATTCGAGTTGCTGAGCCGCGGATCTCGGATAAGCCGCGCGGACCGCACTCCATGCCCGCCGTGGTCACTCTGCTTGTTCCCGGGGAGCCTCCACCGGGTGTAGGAGTCTCCTGGATGTCGTGCCCCACTTCTCTGTCCTGATGAAACCTTGCGCCAGACTGCTGGCTTGCATGGTCGCCGTTCCAGCCGGTGTCCTCGAACACATGGGTGTGGTTCTCGGCTTTGCCCGTATTATGCGGCGCCGCATACGCCGTTGGGGCGCAAATTCAGTGTACTTATCTCGTGACCCCGGACCCGGCAGTCATCGACAGCTTCTCCTCAACCTCCACACCCCATCGTGGCCGGCTCACCGTTGGCGGGGGAAACTATGTGAGGTACGGCCCCTACCTTCGCGGGGACTATGTGTGAGTGTCGTCGCAGCCTTGGTTTGGCCGCCGCCATCACCTATCCTGAGAAAACTTAGACGCTCTCA
>JAUNRO010000589.1 GCA_030544185.1 Propionibacteriaceae bacterium
CGCTCGGCTGGGAGTGGATCTTCTTCGTCAACATCCCGTTCGGCGCGCTGGCGATTATTTTGGTGCTCGCCTGGGTGCCGGAGATGCCGACGCATTCGCGGCACTTCGACCTCGTCGGCATCGGGCTGTCGGCGGTGGGGCTCTTCCTGCTCGTCTACGGCATCCAGCAGGGCGAGTCGCACTCGTGGGGCCCCGACGTGTGGGCGATGATCCTCGGCGGCTTCGCCGTGATGTGCGCCTTCGTGTGGTGGCAGTCCCGCGTGCGCACCGATCCGCTCGTGCCGCTGCGGATCTTCCGCGACCGGAACTTCTCCCTCGGCAACACGTCGATCGCGACGATGGGTTTCGCCGTCGCCGGGACGATGGTGCCGTTCATGTTCTACCTGCAGCAGGTCAAGGGGCTCTCGGCGATCTCCTCGGGCCTCATGCTGCTGCCGATGGCGGTGCTCGCCGGTCTGCTCGCGCCGCTCGTCGGGCGGCTTTCCGACCGCTTCGACCCCCGCATCTTCACCGGCATCGGGTTCCTGAGCTTCGCCGTCGCGCTGCTGTGGCTGTGGTCGATCCTCGACGCCGACACCTCGATCCCGGCTCTGCTCGCGCCGATCTCGCTCATGGGCGTCGCGAACGGCACCGTGTGGGCGCCGAATTCGTCGACCGCCATGCGCCAGCTCGACACGAGGGTGTCCGGCGCCGGCTCCGGGGTCTACAACACCACCCGCCAGGTCGGGGCGGTCCTCGGCTCGGCCGGCATCGGCGCCGTGATGCAGACCCGCCTCACCGCGACCGGCGACATCGCCACCTCGGTGGGCGACGCCATGCTCCTGCCCGCGGCCCTGCTCCTGCTCGGCGGCCTCGCGACGATGTTCTTCCGCACCGGGCCCCGCGCCGCCGCCGCGCCCCAGCCCGAGCACAAGGCATAGCTCGCCGCACGCGGCAACGTTGCCATGTGGAGCCACCGTTGCCCGGTGGGAGCGCGCGGTGGCCGGCGGGGAACGCGAGCGGGGGCCGGTGGGCGACGCCATGCTCCTGCCCGCGGCCCTGCTCCTGCTCGGCGGCCTCGCGACGATGTTCTTCCGCACCGGGCCCCGCGCCGCCGCCGCGCCCCAGCCCGAGCACAAGGCATAGCTCGCCGCACGCGGCAACGTTGCCATGTGGAGCCACCGTTGCCCGGTGGACGCGCGAGCGGGGGACAGCGGGGAACGCGAGCGGGGGCCCCGGGCCGGTGAACATCATGTGACGGGCTCCGCCGCAGCGCGCCCGGCCCCCTAGAGTGGTCCGGGAGATCAAGTGGGGCCCGCAGTCGAGGCCGGAGCGAAGGGAGCCGCAAGCGTGCGGATCGGAGTACTCACCGCGGGCGGAGACTGCCCCGGCCTCAACGCGGTGATCCGCGGCCTCGTGCGGACGGCCTACAGCGAGTACGACGCGCCGGTCCTCGGCTTCGAGGACGGCTGGGCGGGCCTGGTCAACGACAACGCGGTCCCGCTGTTCGACGACGACGAGATCGACCGCATCCTGCTGCGCGGCGGG
>JAUNRO010000590.1:0-526 GCA_030544185.1 Propionibacteriaceae bacterium
CGCATCTAAGTTTGCCTCATGCACACACCGACACAGACAGTTGGCGCGAACAGCCGCGCCGAGGTCGCACGTCGTGGGCTAACGCAGGCCGCACTGGCTGAGGTCATCGGAGTCTCCCAGAGCCAACTCTCAAAGCGGCTGCGCGGCGTCATCCCGTTCGACGTGAACGAGGTCGCTGCCATTGCCAACGCGCTCGACGTGCCCATCACCGAACTGGTGACCGCCAAGGCCGGGAGCGCGGCCTAATGCTGTACCAGTTCCTTCCCCGCCTGGCCGATGACGAGTATGCGGCCCTTGAGCAGTCCATCCGCGAGCACGGCGTGCAAGTGCCGATCGTCGTAGACGAGAAGCGCGCGATCATCGACGGCCACCACCGCAAGGAGATCGCAGACCGCCTCGGCATCGAGTGTCCGCGCCGGTTCGCAATGGACCTGACCGACGAGCAGAAGCGCACACTGGCGCTCTCCCTCAACCTGGATCGTCGCCACCTGAACCGCGAGCAGTAGCGCGAACTGGTGGAGCGTTC
>JAUNRO010000590.1:536-1526 GCA_030544185.1 Propionibacteriaceae bacterium
CGGAGATGGAGTCAGGTGGGGATTTTCCCCACCTGACCGTGGACCGCGAGACGGGCGAAATCACAGACAACCCCCCCAACGCCACAGCGGGGGAGGAGGTGACTCCCTCGGTCGAGGATGTTCGCGCGTCCAACGACACCGAGGCGGAGACGCCGGGCGAGGAGGTCGAGTCACCGCTTCCTCCGGCTCCCTCCCGCCCGGTCGTCGGCATCGACGGCAAGACGTACACGAAGAAGCCAAAGAAGCCCACGGAGCCGAAGTCGCCACCACGTCGCCCGCTGCCAGATCAGTTCTTCGAGGCCGCCTTCGACATGGGCAAGGCAATCGAGAAGGTCGCTCGACTCACCGAGGATGACCGCTTCCCCCAGAACGCGGAGAAGGTCGCCGCGAAACACCGCAACGACCTTCTTCGATCCCGAGACCTGCTCCAACAGGTCATCGAACGACTCGCCTGAGTCACTACACAGAAGGGTACACCCGCAATGGCAACACCTACTCAGATCGAGGCAGGGGCAGCGTTCGACGTCGCCTCAACCCGCATCGACTCCGCAATCGTCATGGTCGACCCGGCAACCGCGCTGCGCTGGCTCACGCGCAACCGGAAGAACCGCACACTCAGGCAGGGCACCGTCGCCCGCTACCGAAGCGACATGCAGGAAGGCCGCTGGACGTTCGCCGCAGACCCGGTCCGGTTCGACACCGCCGGCAACCTCATCGACGGGCAGCACCGGCTCACCGCGCTCTCTGAGCTCGACGGAATCACCATCCCCATGCTCGTCGTGCGCGGTCTGCCGACCGACGCGCAGGACGTCATGGACCAGGGCGTCAAGCGCACCCCCGGTGACCAACTCGCGCTCCACGGAGTCAAGGACGCCAACCGGATCGCCGCCGCCGTCAAGCAGTTCATTGCATGGGACTCCGGCTATCTGTTCCGCGACAACAAGGTCATCGCACAGATCACCGCGACGCGCATCGTCGAGTGGGTGGACG
>JAUNRO010000591.1 GCA_030544185.1 Propionibacteriaceae bacterium
TGTGCCCGGCACGGCATAGATGGAGAGATCATTGCGCACCAGATCGGTGATCATCACATTTTCTGCCCGATCCTTCGGGTGCTCTGCAAGATTCTGCCGCAGGCGGGCATCCCCTTCGGCGTCTGCGCCGCGCGGCCGGGTGCCCTTGATCGGCTCAGACCGCAGGGTGCCGGCTTCGGTGATCTGCATGAACCGCTCGGGTGAGGCGGAAAGGATGACGACGTCGTCCTCGGCCCCGGGCAGGTGGAGGTACTGGGTAAAGGGTGCGCGATTGCGCGCCCGCAGCCGCAGATAGGCCTGCCAGGGGCTGCCGGTGAAGGCGCCGGTGACAGCGGTGGTCAGGCACACCTCGTAGGAGTTCCCGTCGCGGATCTGCTGCTGGGCTTCGGCGATCTTCCCCAGATAGTCGGCTCTACCGTCACGCACGCGCAGCCGGGCAAGGGGGGCAGGCGTTGCTGCGGCGTCGGCGTCGTCTGCGAGCGCGGCCATCTCCCGGATCTCTCGGCGCACCACCTCCTCCCAGCCCGGGTCCTCCCCCGCGCTCTGCAACTGGGCCGAGTGGTCAGCGTGATCGATCACCACCGCGTGGGTCGCGCGGAAGAACCGCCCCTGATTCTCGTAGCCGACGAAGCCCACCCAGCCGAGCTGGAACGGCGGCTCACCCGGGCCAGGCCGGTCAGTGTCACCGCGGACACCGGCCCAGGCCTGCGCCAACCACTGCCAGGGGCCATTATCTGGCTGCACCACCTGCCCGGCGGCACCCAGGCAGAACGCCAAAATGCTGTACCGGTTCCGGCTCGGGACACCAACCTGGTGGTCAGTGCCGGTGCGGGCGTGGTCGCTGCTGTCCAGGAAGGCCGCCGGCGCCTGCGCCCACCGGCAGTGCAGCCGCCCGAACAGCTGCGCCGCGGCATCTTCGCCGAAGTCGAAGTCCACGCGTGAGCGGTGCAGGTCGGCAGGCATAGGCAAGAGTCTATGGGGCGCCCCGACCCCCGCCCCAGCCGATACCATGAAGCCCATGTCCGATGAGGGGGAGACCAAGCAGCGGGGCCGGCCGCGCAGCGAGCAGGCGCACCAACGGATCCTGGAGGCCACCTCGCGGCTGCTGAACGAGACCAGCTACGAAAGCATCACCGTGGAGCGCATCGCCGGCGAAGCCGGCGTGGGCAAGCAGACCATCTACCGGTGGTGGCCGAACAAGGCCTCGGTGGTGCTGGAGGCCATACTCAGCGGCTACGCCAACCTGGACCTGGTGCCGATGCCCGACACCGGCGACTTAGCCGCCGACCTGCACAGCTGGATGCGCGGGATGATCACCGAGGGCTTCCGCGACCAGTACATCGCCATGGCGCGCAGCCTCATGGCCGCCGGCCTGGAAGGGATGCCCTTCACCGAGGAATTGCTGCAGAAGGACCGGCTCTGGGACTCCGGCGCCCTGTGGGGCCGGCTGCGCACAGCCGCCGAACGTGGCGAGATCAGGCCCGACACCCACCTGGCCTCGGCAGCCTCTGCCCTGACCGACCCG
>JAUNRO010000592.1 GCA_030544185.1 Propionibacteriaceae bacterium
CGGGTCACGAAAGTGACTCTGTGTGGAGGATTCATACTCCGAAAGGGTGGGGACGAGGTGGTCATCGTGAGGACCTTTGGCTACTCTCGATGACGAACCACTAGCACCACACCGAACGCATACAGGCAGGGACCCCGCAGGGGGCCTCAGGTTCTGGTAGCGCCAGGGGGCTGGAGAAGGGGTCGGTGCCACGGCATCGGCACCGCTCGACTACCAGAAAATCTGGAGGGGAAAGACATCATGCAGATCAAGCGAATCGCTTCCGCCGTCGCCGTCGCCGGCATGCTGACCATCGGTTCCGGGGCAGCGGCCATGGCCGCGCCGTACCCGCCGAGCCAGGTGCTGCCGACGCAGAAGGCCGCGCCCGTCAAGGTCGTCTCGCCGCCGGCCAACCGTCCCGTCGTCAAGAGCAACGCTCCCGAAGGCGACCAGCTCGCCTACACCGGTTCCGACGCTCTGATCGGTGCCGCCGCCGGCGCGCTGCTGATCCTCGGTGGTGCCGGTGCCGTGATGGCGTCCCGCCGTCGCGCGACCAACTGAGACTGATCCGGCTCAGCCGGACACGGCGAAGGGCGGGACCCCCGGGTCCCGCCCTTCGTCATGCCCTTTCAGCAGGGCAGGCTTCAGCAGGCCCGGCCCGTGTCCTCGGTGGCCGGCAGGCCGGGCTCGTTGGTGAGCGGCTGCACGTGCACCCCCGGCAGTGACTCGGTTCCGTCCAGATCCCACCTCAGGGTGGTCGTGGTGTTGGGGTCGAGCTGCAGCTGCTCGACGCGGGCGACCGTCCACCCCTTCTCCTGCCCGACGCCCAGGCTCAGAGTGCGGCCGTTGACCAGGACCTGCTTCACGCCGCGGTTGGGCGGCAGGTAGAGGCTCACGTTCAGCTGGTGCGCCATCCGGGGGTCCCGGCGGAGCAGCCCGACCACGTAGTCCGGGGCATCCGCCGGCGGCTCGTAGCGCAGGTTCGTCTGCAACTGCGGTTCACCGGACTCGCACGTCGTGCTCGCGTCCAGGTGCACGAACTGACCGAGCTTGGAGGCGTCGGTGTTCGTCAGGTAGAAGCGCACCTGATCGGGGTCGGGCTCGGCCGGCAGCACCCCGCCGACAGCGAGGTCGGTGACCAGTTCCTCGGTGTCAGGGTCGGCGAACCACGCCTGGATGTGTCCCTCCGAAGCCGCCGAACCCAGGTGCTGGAGCAGGCCCGGCGACGCCATCCCGCTGGCCAGCACCTGACTGAACACCTCCCCGGTGACCTCCCCGAGGTAGGCGTTGCGGGCCTCGATGTTCGGGATGGTGGTGTACACCTCGTTCTGCAACTGGCTGACGGCGTTGTCCGTGGTCAGTTGCGGACCACCGGCCACCTCGACCGGTCCCGTCGCGCCCAGCGCGTCCGCCAGCGCCACCGGGGTCACCGCGATCACACCGTCCGGGGCGGGCCGGGCGGTGGCGTTCTGCCAGACCTGCGACACCAGGTTGGCCCCCACCGGGTAGTCGGGGCTGAGATTCACGTTCTGGTGTGCGTCCAGGT
>JAUNRO010000593.1 GCA_030544185.1 Propionibacteriaceae bacterium
GTCATCAACGTCATGGGCGTAACTCTAGCCGACGCTCACTCTCCGGCTAACAGCGCGCGCAGCGCAGCGACGCGCTCCGCGATGGCCGCTTCCTGCCCGTGATCCGTGGGTCTGTAGTACTGCGTCCCGAGGAGATCCTCAGGCAGGTACGTCTGGGCCGCGACTCCGTGCGGATGGTCGTGGGCGTACTTGTAACCCTTGCCGTGGCCCAGTTGCTCGGCTCCGGCGTAGTGGGCGTCGCGCAGATGCGGGGGCACGAGGCCGCCCTTGCCCGCGCGGATGTCCGCGATGGCCTCCCCGATCGCGAGGTACGACGCGTTCGACTTCGGCGCGGTCGCGGCGGCGACGGTGGCGTGGGCCAGCGTGATGCGCGCCTCCGGCATGCCGAGGAGTTGGACGGCCTGGGCCGCCGCCACGCAGGTCTGCAGCACGCCGCTGGCCGCCATCCCGATGTCCTCGCTGGCGGAGATCATCAGGCGCCGGGCGATGAAGCGGGGGTCCTCCCCCGCCTCCAACATCCGGGCCAGGTAGTGCAGGGAGGCGTCGACATCGGAACCGCGGATGGATTTGATGAACGCCGAGATCACGTCGTAGTGCTGGTCGCCGTCCCGGTCGTACCGGACAGCCGCCCGGTCGGCCGAGGATTCGACGCTCGCGACGTCGATGACCGGCTGGCCCTTGGCGTCGGCGGCGGCCGCGGATTCCTCCAGATACGTCAGCGTGCGCCTGGCGTCACCGCCGGAGAGCCGCAGGATCAGGTCGCGGGCGTCGTCGGCGAGGGTGAACTTCTCGCCGCTCGTCCTCGCGACGCCGCGGTCATCGGCGAGTGCCCGGTCGAGCAGGGTGGAGAGGTCGTCGTTGGTGAGAGGTTGCAGGCGCAGCAGCAACGAGCGCGACAGCAGCGGGGAGATGACCGAGAAGCTCGGGTTCTCCGTCGTGGCGGCGATGAGGGTGACCAGGCGGTTCTCCACGGCCGGGAGCAGCACGTCCTGTTGGGCCTTCGAGAAGCGGTGCACCTCGTCGACGAACAGCACGGTGGCGTTACCGCGCGCCAACTCGCGCTTGGCCTCGGTCAGTTCGGCCCGGACCTCCTTGACGCCGGCGGTGACCGCCGACAGTTCCACGAACCTGCGCCGGGTGGCCTGGGACACCACCGACGCGATGGTGGTCTTCCCGACGCCGGGCGGCCCCCAGAGGAACACCGACATCGGTTGCCCGTCCGCCAGGCGTCGCAGCGGGGATCCCGGGGCGAGCAGGTGCTGCTGGCCCACGATCTCGTCGAGGTTGCGCGGGCGCAGTCGCACCGCCAGGGGTGCCTGGGGGTTGTGCGCATCGCTCAGCGAGCCGCCGCGCTGGGCAGGGGCGGGATCGGGGTTGCCGAAGAGGTCATAGCTCATGATCAGATCACGACGAGTCTACGCACACCCCGAGCGCCGGTACGCAGAAAGGCGGTGGGCGCCCCCGAAGGGACGCCCACCGCCTGTGCTGCTGGTCTGAAGATCAGCGGGGGTCGCGGGGGTTGC
>JAUNRO010000594.1 GCA_030544185.1 Propionibacteriaceae bacterium
CCCGAGCGTGCGGGCATCGCGGCCGTGCCGGCGCAGGTGTTCTATGCCGATCCGTCCTCGGCCGCCCACCTGGTCCGGTTCTGCTTCGGCAAGCGTCCCGAGGTGCTCGCCGAGGCCACGGCCCGACTCGCCCGGCTGGGCCGCGGCTGACGGCGCGGGTTTTCCGCGTACGCTGAGCGGCCAGGTCCGACACCGTCGCGCACCAGGCGCTGACCGGCGACCCCGACCGGATGGTCCGACACAGAAAGGTGGCTCCCGATGACTGATCCCTCCTCCATCACGCGGGCCATGCGGGCCGGCATCGGCACCGACACGTCCGCGGGCGCGGTGATCCCGCCGATTCACCTGAGCACGACCTATACGTTCGCGGGCTTCGACCAACCCCGCGCCCACGACTATGCGCGCGCGACGAACCCCACGCGCGAGATCCTGGCCGAGGCGATCAGCACGCTCGAGGGCGGCGCCGGCGGGGTGGTCTGCTCGTCGGGGATGGCGGCGATCACCACGGTGTTGATCGCGCTGATGAACGCCGGCGACTCGATCGCGATCCCCCACGACTGCTATGGCGGGTCGTGGCGGCTGTTCCACCGGCTGGCCGAGAAGGGCCACTTCACGGTGCACACCATCGACTTCACCGCCACCGAGGCCGCGTGCGCCGAGCTGCGCGAACTCGCGCCGACGATCGTCTGGCTTGAGACCCCGTCGAACCCGCTGCTGCGGATCACCGACCTCGCCCCGCTCATCAGCGCCGCGAAGGACGCCGGCTCGAAGGCGATCGTCGACAACACCTTCCTCACCCCGATCCTGCAGCGGCCGCTCGAGCTCGGCGCAGATGCGGTGGTGCACTCCACCACGAAATATCTGAACGGCCACTCCGACGTCATCGGCGGCGCGATCGTCGCGGCGCGCGCCGAGGATGCGGAGCTGTTCGAGTTCTGGGCCAAGACCTCGGGGACGATGGGCACGGCGTTCGACTCGTGGCTGGCGCTGCGCGGGCTCCGCACGCTGCCGGTGCGGATGCAGGCCCATGAGGCCGGCGCCCGCGCGGTGGCGACGGCGCTGGCCAACCATCATGCGGTGCAGGTCGTGCACTATCCGGGGCTGCCCGACCACCCCGGCCACGCCATCGCCGCGCGGCAGCAGGCGGGCTTCGGCGGCATGGTGACGTTCGAGCTCGCCGGCGCGGCCCAGGTCCGGGCCTTCCTCGACGAGCTGACCTGCTTCTCACTCGCCGAGTCGCTGGGGGGAACCGAATCGCTGGTGTCCCATCCGATCACGATGACCCATGCCTCGATGAGCCCCGCTGCGGCCGCCGCGGCCGGCCTGACCCAGGGCATGTTGCGGCTGTCGGTCGGCCTGGAGGATCCCGAGGATCTCGTCGCGGACCTCCGGGCGGCGCTGGACCGGGCCGGCGCCGCCTGAGATCGCGATGTGGCCGCGTTGCTGAGCCACCGTCAGGCGGCGCGATGATGTGCTCATGAGCATGTCTTCCGCCGAGATCCGCGAGCTCACCGAGACGTT
>JAUNRO010000595.1 GCA_030544185.1 Propionibacteriaceae bacterium
GAGAAGGGTGGCTCGACGATTCCGGCCACCAGCGTGTGTAGTTCCTGTCGCGTTCGCGAACAGTGCCTTGAATACGCGCTGTCGAACGATATCCGCCACGGTATCTGGGGTGGACTATCGGATAACGATCGCCGCAAGATCACGCGTCAGCGTCGCCGCGCTGCAGGTGGTAACTGATACTCGCTCGGAGCGGCTCACAGGTGCCGCTCGCACTGCCCGCTTGCCGTGACTTCGCACCAGGACACCCTGATCTCTGACAGCCGCATCGTCGCGATCATCGTCAGTGACGAGGACTCACCGTACCTCGCTCGAACCATTCGTGCGCTTGCCCGCCAAACGCTGACCCCGGATCGGGTTCTCATTGCTCTCCTGCCCCCGGGTACGGGCGGACGCCGCGCGGATGACGACGACGCCGATCGCGCGGACCCGCTTAAGATTCGCGACCTCATATCCGCGCAGCTCCCAGCCGCGACCATCCGTGAGGTCAACGAGCCTAGTCTCGGCGCAGTCCTCCACACACTTGAGATTTCAGGGGAACCTGGCCATGGACAGCGCGCTGAGCACGAGTGGCTGTGGATCTTGCACGGGGATTCCGCACCAGAGGAAACCTGCCTGGAAGAACTATTCCGGACCGGCGAGACGTCCCGAGCGGTGGCGGCCCTCGGCCCGAAGCAACTGGGTTGGGACGACCCCAAGGAACTGCTTGAGGTAGGCATCCGAGCAACTCGCAGTGCTCGCCGCATTCCCGAAACCGATCCGGGTGAGCGAGATCAGGGACAGTTCGATGACCGGCTGGACGTCCTTGCGGTCGGCACCGCCGGCATGCTCGTGAGAATCGCTGACGTGGCAGCGGTGGGCGGATTCGATCGAGCCCTGGGACCATTTGGTGATGGGTTGGAACTCTCGAGGCGTCTTCGAGCCGCTGGGCACCGCGTCGTCGCTGTGCCCGAGGCACGCATCTACCACCGGCGCCAGTCTCTAGGTAAGGATCCGGCGACCTCATTCGGAGCTCGCCGGGGCGCCCAGATCTATAACGCACTGACTCGCTCCCCAGCGTTGCTCCTGCCGTTCCTTACCCTGTGGTACTTGCTCCTTGCAGTGGTGAGAGCTCTTGGCCGTCTCGTCACGAAGGACCCACGTCGTGCTCGCGGCGAGATGGGAGCCGCTGGCTTTGTGCTGCGCCGATTTGGCACGCTGCTCGGCGCTCGTCGCAGGCTAGCCAGAGTCACGACCACCCGTGCCTACCGATCGCTCGAGGACCAGCCGTCGGCCGTTCGCTACGCACGGCGAGACATTAAGAAGGCTGCTCACGAAGCCAGACGTATCCGGCGGAGCCCCTCACCGGCACGAACCGCCCAAGTACAGGCTCATCGGCGTCGGACTCGTTCAGTAGGTGCCCTCCTAGCGCTAGGAGCGGGAGCCCTGTCATTGGCGGTCGCCTTGCCGTACCTGTCCGCGTTCCGTCTCACCGGTGGTAGCCTGCGGCCCGATAACGTAGAAGCGACCGACCTCTG
>JAUNRO010000596.1:0-710 GCA_030544185.1 Propionibacteriaceae bacterium
ATCGATATCTGTCAATGTGTGCGCGCCGGGCGCCCCCGGCCCACCCCGGATCAGGCAACCAGTTCCGCGTACTCGGGGTGCTTGGTGAGGTAGGCCTGCACGAAGGGGCACCGCGCGATCACCTTGCGTCCATTGGCCCGCACGTCCTGCAGGGCCGCTTCGACGATCGCGCCACCCAAACCCTGCCCCTTGAACTCCTCGGAGACGAAGGTGGTGTGCATCACGATCATCTCGCCGGCGACTTCGTAATCGAGGTACCCCGCCCGGACACCATCGATCAACAACTCGTACTGGGTCGCGCCTTGGTTGTGTACCAAGCGTCGCTGCGATTCGGACACGTCGGGCCTCCAGATGGTCGGGGCACAAGAAAGGGCGATGCCGTGGGCACCCAGTTTACTGCGGTCCCACAACGCCCGACCCACGCCTCAGCCGAACTCGGCCGTCCAATCCCGGGTTTGGATGATGTCGCGCACCTCGAGCAGGAACTTGGACGCGGTGGCACCGTCGAAGGCCCGGTGATCGTAGACCAGGCCGACGATCCCGACCGAGTGAATTGCGATCATGTCCCCGACCGCGACCGGCTTGCGGGCCACCCCGTCGGTGCACATGATCGCCACATTCGGCTGGTTGATGATCGGTGCCGAGGCGTAGCTCTGGAAGGGCCCGACGTTGGTGATCGTGAAGGTTGATCCCTTGTAGTCGTCGGGGCC
>JAUNRO010000596.1:720-1513 GCA_030544185.1 Propionibacteriaceae bacterium
CGAGTTTGCCCGACCGGGCCTGGTCGGCCCGACCCTAGATCTGGGTGCCCAGTCCCTTGAGGTTCAACTGATCGGCGTCGCGGACGACCGGTACGAGCAGGCCCTGTTCGTCCAGATCCACCGCGATGCCGAGGTGGACGTAGGGGTGGAAGGTCTGCGATTTGTTCGGCACGTCAATGCTGGAGTTCACCGCGGGGTATTTCAACAAGGCGTCGGCGGTGGCTCGGGCGATGAAGGTCAGATAGGACAGTGAAGCGCCGGTGGCCTCCTTGTAGGAGTCCTTGTACCTGCGTCGGACGATCTCGACGTTCTCGTAGTCGACCTCGATCGAGGTCCACACGTGCGGCGAGATCTGCAAGGACTGCACCATTCCGGCAGCGATTGACAACCGCATCCGCGACAACGGTTCCACCCGGTCCCGCGGGTCGGGGACACCGGGCACCGCGGTGGCGCCGGCCTGCGGCCCCATGGGTGTGGTTCCCGCAGTCGCAGCGGGCGCATCGGCGCCGGGGGCGAGCGGGGCCGTGTCCGTGGCCGCTGGCCGCTGCCGGATCACCGCCTGGACGTCTTCGCGGCGAATCCGACCTCCCTCCCCGGTACCGGTGACGGTGGCCAGGTCCACGCCGTGCTCGGCGGCCAACCGCCGAACCAGCGGCGAGTAGGTCTTGCCCGGTACAGCCGGCGGTGTCGCCGAGGGTGCGGCATCGGCCGGGGTGGCCGGTTCGCCCGAGGCCGACCTTGCCGACACCGCGGCCGGCGGGCCGGGTGGGGCACCGGCAGTGGCCCCGTCCTC
>JAUNRO010000597.1 GCA_030544185.1 Propionibacteriaceae bacterium
GAGTGCCCTGGCTGCCGTCGTCCGGCCCGTTGCCGCGGCCCCGACGACGGCGACATGTCCCTCCGGCCCCCAGTGCAGCAGCTCCGTGCCCTGCCTCTCAGGGCGGTCCGCCACCGCCCACGGGTGAGACGCAGCCTCCTGATCGCTCTCTGCCCACCGGGCTTCGACCTCGGAGGCACGGAGGCAGGCAGGAAGGGCGGGTACCCAGACGCGGGCTGCGGTCTCGCCACGATCCGCTGCTGCCCTTGCGAGCACTTCCGGTAGAGAGGCCAGACCGCTGGCCGGTGCTGTCGTTCGGTCCGGGGCCGTGATCATCTGCCAGGCGCACCACAGGTCGGCAGCTGTGCGGACTGCCCACGAGGTCGTCCCGTCGGCCGCGATCGGAGTCGTCGAGGTCCCGGGTGACGCCGGCGCGACCTGGATGCGCCGAACGGTGGATGACCCCGTGCGCACCAGGGCCAGTCCGGGTGCCCCCTCGGGAAGGTGGGCGGCGTCCGGGGTCTCGATGACGTCGATGCTGTCCGCCTGGTCCCGGACCCGGAGCGCGATCCGCAGGTTGACGTTCGCCCGCAGGTCCGCGCTCACGACACCGGCCGGGCGCTGGGTGGCCAGGACCAGGTGCAGCCCCAGGCTGCGACCGACTGCGGCCAGCCGCACCATACCGTCGAGAAAGTCAGGAATCTCCTCGGCGATCACCCGAAACTCGTCGACCACGATGACCAGCCGCGGGAGGTCGGTCCCGGGATAGTCCCTGAGGTCACGCACCCCGGCGCCTGCGAGGAGGGCCTCTCGCCGTTTCAGTTCGGCTCGCAGCGAGATCAGCACGCGTTCGCCGAGATGGGTGTCCAGATCGGTCACCAGGCCGCTGGAGTGGGGCAGCCGATCGCACTCGGCCAGGGACGCGCCGCCCTTGTAGTCGATCAGCAGCAGGCTCAGTTGTCGAGGGCTGTTGCGCAGCGCCAGGCCGGTGACCAAGGTGCGCAGGAGCTCGGACTTTCCCGACCCCGTCGTGCCCGCCACGAGCGCATGGGGACCTTCCCGGGCGAGATCGAGGTGGGCGGTCCGCCCGTCCGGATCAGTGCCGATGGGGATCTTCAGATCGGGCCGGCCAGCAGCCCAGGTGACGTTCTCGTGATGGTGGGGCCAGGGCACGAGGTCACCCAGGGTTTTCGGCCCCTGGGCCTCAGCGGTGGTCGAACCGTCGCCGAGCGGTGCCAGTCGCCGGGCCAGCGAACGTGCCGTCGAGACCGACATCAGGGTGGGCACGAACGGAGTGTCCGTCGTCCCGGGGCGCTGGACGATCCCGGTGCGGTGATCCGGTAGGAGGATGCGGGTTCCTCCCGGGGGTGCGTCCCGTATGTCGTCGACGAGGATGAGGTCCTCCGCCCACCGCACGGCCCGGCCACCTTCCTGGCTCCTGGGCCGGGTGCTCGGGCGGGTGTGGGGCAGCCAGGCCAGCAGATCCCCTCCCCTCGGGAGGCGATCCGGGTCCACGACGTGAGTGAGCGCA
>JAUNRO010000598.1 GCA_030544185.1 Propionibacteriaceae bacterium
GGCAGCGGGGCATTGTCAGTGGTGGGGCGACGTCCGCGGGCGGGTCCACGGTGCGCCCTGCGCCGGAGGGCCCGGACAGGCGTGTGCCTGCCGCGCCGACTGGTCTGGTCGGCTCCTCTGAGGCATACCTGGATGCTGACGGTGCCGCGCGTGGCCTGCTGCGGTTGCAGTGGCATGCGGTCGATCACGCGGCCCCGGGCGAGATGGTCCGTGAGGCGTGGGTGCGGGACGGCGCTGAGCGGGTCCTGGCGGACACGGACAAGTACCTCACGTTCCCCGGTGTGACCCGCCTGGCGTCGGGGCGGCTGGTCGCGATGTGGAGCGCCCAGGATGACCACTACACGATGGACGTCGCACACGTCGTGCACTCCGACGACGAGGGCAAGACGTGGTCGGAGCCGGTGGTGCCGGTCGATCATGCGACGTATGCGCGTGGCGCGGTCGCGGTGGCGTCGCTGGGGAACCGGGCGGCGCTGCTGCTGCTGCACAACGACCCGCCGGGTCGTCGCGGCTGGGTGTACGTCTCGTCCGATCCCGGCTCGTGGTCGGGGGTCACTGCCCGGCAGGTCGACTACGGGCAGGGCGCGGGCCAGTGGGTGTTCCCGGCCGGGCTGACGTGGATCGCGGACGGGTCCAGCAACGGGCTGATGATTGCGACGGCGTACGGCTCGCAAGGCTGTGCGCTGGTGCGTTCGACGGATGCGGGCGTGTCATGGAGCGCGCCGTCGATTGTCGCGCCGCCGTTCGAGGACGGCTACTCGGAGCCGTGGGTGACTCATCTCGGCGGGGACGAGATGCTGCTGTTCGTCCGGTACGAGAAGGCGGGGGCTGTGCCGGGTATCTTCTCGGCGCGTTCGACGGACAAGGGTCTGACATGGAGTCCGCTGCGGCGGGTGCTGAGCCGGGTGGCGTCGCTGCCGTCGGCGACGATGCTGCCGAACGGTGTGCTGGTGATGCCGGTGCGGGACATGACCGAGGACGACTCCCCGCAGTCGTTCTCGTTGGCTGAGTCCCGTGATCGGGGTCAGTCGTGGACGATGCGGCCGTTCAGTGATGACTGGATGATGTACGGGCAGGTGGTGCCGCTGGCGGATGGTGAGCGGGCGCTGCTGATCGGGGCGCATCAGGATCGCACGTCGAGCACGAACGCTGATGTGTTCGTGCAGGATCTGCGGTGGCCGGTGAAGATGACGCCGGGTACTGGCGGGATCGAGATCGACCACTACGAGGTCGCGCTGCGCGAGAACGTGATGGGGGCGCAGTGGGCGTCTCCGTTGCTGGCGGCGTCGACGTCGATCGAGCACGCGCCGGTGCCGGTGGGTAGTTACGTGCAGGCGAAGGTGCGGGCGATCGGGAAGTACACGGTCACGCCTGGGTTGTGGTCGAAGCCGATCGTGGTGCGCATCGAGGAGGATGTGACCCCGCCGCCGCGCCCGTCGAATCTCGTCGGGTCGTCCGCGCTCGGTGTCGCCACGTGGACGCTCGACGGCCTGACGTACCTGGGCACCC
>JAUNRO010000599.1 GCA_030544185.1 Propionibacteriaceae bacterium
CAACCGGTCGGGCGGCGGCTTCGAGGTCACACTGTCGATTCCCCTGGCGGGAACCGTAGGCAATCCGTAAGGAAATCGACAGTGGTTCGTCGTCGGCCGGTGCGTAGCGTCAGGGGTGACGCGAAAGGAACACCCATGAGCATCGCCATCAGCCAGGAAGCCACCACGGGGCAGGAGGGTGCTGCCGCGCCGCCCGTGATCCGCACCGACAACTGTCCAAGACCTTCTCCAACGCCGGGGCCCAGCAACACGTCCTGAAGAATCTGGACCTGGAGATCGAGCGCGGCTCGTTCACCGTGATCATGGGTCCCTCCGGCGCGGGGAAGTCCACGCTGCTGTATGCGCTGAGCGGGATGGACCGTCCCACTCTGGGTTCGGTGACGTTCGCCGGCCAGGTCATCTCCGACTACTCCGAGGACAGGCTCGCGAAGTTCCGACGTCGGCACTGCGGGTTCATGTTCCAGCAGATCCACCTGCTCGACTCGCTGTCGGTGATGGACAACGTCATGGCGATCGGGCTGCTGACCAAGGACCGGGGCGCCGCCGCCCGGCGCGCCGAGGAGTTGTTCGACGTGGTGGGCCTCGGCGCGGCGGACCGTCGGAAATTCCCGGGGATGCTCTCGGGCGGCGAGGCCGCGCGGGTCGCGCTCGTGCGGGGTCTGATCAGCGATCCGGAGGTGCTGTTCGCCGACGAACCGACCGGGCAGCTCAACTCCGAGTTCTCCCGCATCGTGCTGGACCTGATGGCCAAGGTCCATGCCCGGGGCCAGACCGTCGTGATGGTCACCCACGACATCCGCTCGGCCGCCCATGGCTCGCGCATCCTGTACCTGCGGGACGGCTCCATCCAGGGCGAGCTCAACCTCGCCGAGCTGCCGCTGGACGACGAGACGGCCCGGCAGGCCGCGACCGCCGGGTTCCTCGCCGAGATGGGGTGGTGACGGTGTGGCTGCTCGTCAAGCGCATCCTGCGACGGCGCCCGGGCCAGGCGGTCACGACGTGCGTGCTCACCCTGTTGGCCGCCACGCTGGTCCACACGGCCCTGGTCCTGCTGACGGACTACGCGGGCAACATCGACCGCAAGGCCGAGCAGTGGAATTCGCCCACCAGCCTGACCATCGTCAACGCTGGGGGTCCCGCTCGCCGGCTCGCGGCGCTGCTCGACCAGCACCCCACGGTCAGCGCCGTCGAACTGATCGACTCCTTCGGGGGCACGACCATGTTCGCGATCAATGACGACAACCTCACTGCATTCGTCAACATCGTGGAGCTGGGCCGTTCCGGCGAGATGGGCGGTCCCGTCGTCGTCGAGGCGGGTGGCCCGATGCCTGAGGGGCTGTGGGCGCCATCGGTCCTGCAGGCCTCCGGCGCCTACGACGTCGGCGACGAGATCGTCCTCGACACGGCCCAGGGAACCACGAGCTTCCGGATCGCCGGCTTCATCGAGGGTCTCTACGGCGGGGCGCCGGGCATGGGCACCCTGACCTTTGCCCTCGACAGTCAGGCCT
>JAUNRO010000600.1 GCA_030544185.1 Propionibacteriaceae bacterium
GCCAGCAGCGTCGGCTCCTACGCCGACAGCGGCAACTCCTACGGCGTGTTCATCACCCAGGTGGTCTACGCCGCCGTCGGCATCGTGCTGGCGTTCGTCGCCTCCCGGATCCCGATCCGGTGGTGGAAACGCCTGGCCTGGCCCGCGGCCTTCGCCGCCCTCGGCCTGCAGGCGCTGGTGTTCAGCCCGCTGGGCGCCGACAGCTTCCAGGGCAACCGCAACTGGATCGAGATCGGCGGCCGCACCCTCCAGCCCTCGGAGTTCGGCAAGTTGGGGCTGGTCGTCTTCGGGGCCGCGATCCTGGCGGCCAAGCGCAAGGTGATGCACAAGGTCCTGCACGCCTCGATCCCCTTCGTCTTCCCCGTCGGCCTGGTGCTGGTCGGCCTCGTCATGCAGGGCAACGACCTGGGCACGGCGATGATCCTGGTCGCCATCCTCATCGGGATGCTCTGGTCCGCCGGGCTGCCGGGGCGCTGGTTCCTCGGTGTCGGCGCGGTCGCCGCGGCCGGGGTCGGCTACCTGGCCGCCGGCAGCGCCAACCGGATGAAGCGCATCCAGCTCTGGCTCGGCGACATCTGCGACGGGGGCCCGCACGCCGACGACGGCTGCTTCCAGAAGGTGCACGCCGAGTACGCCCTCGCCGACGGCGGCTGGTGGGGCCTGGGCCTGGGGGAGTCCCGCGAGAAGTGGGGCCTGCTGCCCGAGCCGCACAACGACTTCATCCTCGCCATCATCGGTGAGGAGCTCGGCCTGCCCGGCACGCTGTCAGTGCTGGCGCTCTTCGCGGTCCTGGCCTACGCCTGCTTCCGCATCGTCAGCCAGGCCGAGGACCCGTTCACCCGGCTGGCCGCGTCCGGCGTGATGATCTGGTTCCTGTCCCAGGCGCTGCTCAACATCGGCTCGGTCATCGGGATGCTGCCGATCATCGGCGTCCCGCTCCCGCTCATCTCCAGCGGTGGCTCGGCCCTGATCGCGGCCCTGGTCGGCCTGGGCTTCCTGCTCGCGCTGGCGCGCTCGCTGCCGGGCGCCTCCGAGGCCCTCGGCGGGCGCCCCTCCACGCTGCGCCGCACCTTCGCGGCGATCCCCGGCCCGACCTGGCGCCGGACCGCGACCGACCCCCGAGCAGCGGGGGGCGGTGGCCGCACGAGCGCCCGCGCCGCCCGGACCGGGGCCCGCGCGTCCTCGCGCACCACGGCCCGTGCCGGTGCGCGTACCGGACCTCGCAAGGTGGACCGCCCCAGCAGCTCCGGACGACGCGGCGGGAGGTCCCGGTGACCCGTCCGGACAACCGTCTGGCGGTAGTGCTGGCCGGGGGCGGTTCCGCCGGGCACGTCAACCCGCTGCTAGCGACCGCCGAGGCGCTGCGCCGCCGGGTTCCCGACGCCCGGATCGCCGTCCTCGGCACCGCCGAGGGCCTGGAGGCCCGCCTCGTCCCCGAGCGCGGCCTCGACCTGCGGCTCGTGCCCAAGGTCCCCTTCCCGCGCCGCCCGAACAAGGCAG